>JASFOT010000007.1:0-17295 GCA_050116375.1 Gammaproteobacteria bacterium
AGTCCCCGCGTGAACGACAGGATCATCGCCATCACATGCTCGGCGATCTCGGGGCCGTAGATTCTCTGGGCATTGGTCACCAGGATATTCCGTTCATGGATCGCCGATAAGGCAACACAGCGCTCGGCGCCTGCATACGGCAACTGAACCCACTGAATGTCCGGGCCTGCCTCCAGGATCTCCGCGGAACAGAAGCCGATGAGGCCCTGGGCGCCGGGCGCAGCCAGCACCGCCTGTTCCGCCGTCTCCGCGGGCAGGAGTTCGACCCCGGGAGCGGCGGCCTGCAGCCAGGCGATCCGCTCCGGCGAAGTGCGTACGATGATCCGTTCCGGCTTTCTCCAGCCCGGACGCTCGGCAAGCGGTGTATCGCTCTCGACGAGCTCCAGTCGCTGGATCACCGGGCCCGCTGACGCCGCCAGGTCGTCCGCGGACGCGACGGGACCTGCTGCCACCATCAGGCAGAAAAATGGAACGAGCATCTGGCGGGACAGCCGCGTTACCGGTTTGCGAAAACGTCTCATATTGCCTCCTGGTCCGGTGTTCACTGTCGAAATTGAAATCAATTGCCCGCTGATTGCAAGACCGATCCGCAAGGAAATTCTCCCTATATTGGGCTACATGTTAGTTAGGACGCATGGCTGGAAGCCGAGGATTGGCCCACAAGCCAGAGGAGAGACAAACATGACTGTAACCTGGGTCGTGACCGCGGACAGCACGCAGGCGCATTTTTACGAAGTGGACCGGATCGGCGGTGAATTCAAAGCAGTAAAGAGCCTGAATCACGCGGAAGGCAAGAAAAAGGGCCAGGATCTCACTTCGGATCGCCCCGGCAGAGCCTTCGACAGCGCCGGTCTCGGCCGCCACGCCATGTCATCTCAGGTCAATCCCAGGGAGCATGAAGCGGAGGTTTTTGCGCGAGAAGTCTGCGAGGCCCTGGAGCTTGGCAGGACCCGCGGCAGCTTCCAGCGACTGATCGTCCTCGCCCCGCCGGATTTCCTCGGAAAGCTCCGCAAATCCATCACGTCGGAAGCCAACAAGCTCGTGGCGGAAAGCGTTCCCAAAAGCGTGGTGGGACTCGGGCCCGACGACATTCGAAGGCGAATCAAGACACTGATCTGACTATCGTTGGGAACGGCGCGCCGGCGTCGGGATCCGGCGCGGCCGGAGGCCGCGATGTCGGGCGGGAAAGGGAATGGTGGCTATGGGTGGACTTGAACCACCGACCCCGAGATTATGAGTCCCGTGCTCTAACCAGCTGAGCTACATAGCCACGTCTTGACCGATGGGCACCGGGTCGAGGGCCGGAGATTGTCTGCGGCTGGTCCCCGGCTGTCAAGGGAACCTATCCCCCCGATGCCGCCGCCTCGCGGCGACCCGGCCCGGCGCCGTTGCCCCGGGATCGGGCGACCTTCGTCAACGGGCCGGCACCGGCCCGAAATACCATCAGGAGCACCGGCAACAAGGTCAGGTCCGCGGCGAGGGCAGCCACCATGGCGATTCCGGTGAGCACACCGAAGTAGATAGTCGGCACGAAATTGGAAAGCGTCAGTACCGAAAATCCCAGGACGATGGTGACGGTCGTGTAATACATGGCCCGGCCGATACTGCCATGACTCCTGGCGACAGCCGCCGGGAAATCGTTGTCGCTGGCGATCTCCTCCCGGAAACGGTGGACGTAGTGAATCGTGTCGTCGACCCCGATGCCCACGGTGATCGCGGCGATGGTGATGGTCATGAGATCCAGCGGAATGCCCAGCCACCCCATCAGCCCAAGTACGTACACGGCGGCTAACGCATTCGAGATGGTCGCCAGAACGGCGATTTTCAGGGAGCGGAACAGCACCATGAACATCAGCATGATGGCGAAGAACACGGCGCTCAGGGTCAGAATCTGCGAACGGTAGAGACTCAGCAGCATGTTGTTGTACAGGACCAGCATCCCTGTCAGGTTCACCTGGTCACGAGCTAAGTCGAAATTTTCGACGAGATCATTGCGGATCGTGTCGATGAGCTCGGTGCGATGCAGATCGGGATCTGATTCGAAGACCCGTACGGCGAAGCGCAGTTGGTCCCCGTCTTCGGACATGTACGGGTCGAAAAGAGCCTCCTTTACCTCGGGGGACAGCCGCCGATAGACCACCGACAACAGGAAATCGTCACGCAGGATGTCGGAATCCACCTGGCCGAGGATTCGCATGGCGGTCGCGACAGAGACCACCTTCCCTGTTTCGGTCAGGCCGTCCAGGTAATCGTGGATACGGTAAACCTCGGGAATCCGCCGGCTGTTCAGCCAGAAGCTGCGGCCGGTGATCCCCGACTCCGCGGAATCCTCCCGAAATTCCTCGGGCAGTTCGAACTCCTCGGGTTCCGTGGCCTCCTCCGGCTCCCCGGACGGGGCATCGACAACTACGTCCAGGGGCGTCGTCCCACCCAGTTCCTGATCGATGCGCTCCATACCGCGAAATATTTCGGTGGACTCCCGGTAATAGTCGATGAACCGGTTCTCCACCGTGAGGCGCGTCATGCCCGCAATACCCGCCAGGGCGAGAATGGAAAATACGAGGATGACGCCCCGGGGATGATTACGGACCAGTCCTGCGCACGATGACGTGATGCGGGCGGTAAAGTCCCGGCGAGAGATCGGCTTTTCGGTCGGGAGCATGAGCATGCCTGCCGGAAAAAGCGTGAAAGCCATGAGGAAGGCGATGATCAGTCCGATCACCATCATCCAGCCGAAATCGATGACAGGACGAATATCACTGACCACGAGTGACCCGAAGGCGATCATGGTGGTCAAGGCCGTATACAGGCAGGGCACAAACTTGCTGGCCACGGTGCTCTCGACGAGCTCCCGCGAACCGGCGTCCTTGTGCAAGCTGTGCAGTTCCCGGTAGCGGACGATCAGATGCAGAGTCAGCGAAAGCGTGAGAATCAGAAGGAGGGACATGAAATTGGAGGAGACGATGGTCACCCGCCAGTCGAGAAGCCCCAGCAAACCGACAACGGTCAGTCCGGTAGCGACGCATGTCGTCACCGGCAGGAATACCCAGCGAAGCTTTCGGAATGCGGCTCCAAGGATGATGACCAACAGCGCCATGACGGCGGAACCGAAGACGATCATGTCCCGGCGGATGAAGGAGATGGAATCGGCGACGATCATGGGCACGCCGCCCAGGTGAAGTTCCGCCCTGTCCGTGTGCTCCGCAAGAATCTCCCTGACATCGGCGATCTGGCGTTCCTGCCTGTCCAGCATGGCCGCGCTGTACTGGGCAAATTCGTCAGACACCGCGTCGAGACGTGCCTGCTCCTCGGGATCCAGGTCCCGTGTCAGTGTCAGCTCCCTCAGCGCCTCCCGTTCCTCGAGCAGCCGCTGATAGGTCTCGTCCTGTTCGAAGTCGACGCGGATCCCGGTAGTCCCGCCGTCGGTCGAAATCAATCGATTGCTGTAGAGGGGACTTTCGACGAGCTCCCGGCGTGCTGCAGCCGTGTCGACCCCGGGTGAATCGAGGGTCATCGGTTCTGCGTCCATTTCCGTCAGCGGACGCGGCGGGCTCCGGATCAGGGGAACATCGAGGATGCTTGTCACCGATGCCACTCCGTCGATCGAGGCGAGGCCGTCGCGCAGCTCGCGGAGGTCATCGAGCGCATGCTCGGCGAACATGTCGCCGTCGGGCGTATAGGTGACGATCAGGTAGTCGTCCGAACCGTATCGCGCCCGGATTCCCCGGTAGTATCTGAGATCCTGGTCATTTTCCAGCACCAGGGAATCCGCCGACGCGTCAAGGCGGAAGCGCGGCGCGAACGCCGCAAAGAAAATCACCACGAATGCCACTGTGACCAGGACGGCCCGGGGATTATCCAGGACGAGCTTTGCGTAAATCGCCGACAACCGTATCGGCATGGCTCGCCTGCCTCGCATTCACCGTGCATCATCGGGCCGGATACCGGTCCGGCCTCCACTACAGAAGATAGCAGAGAGCCGGGGTCGCGGCCGCGCTCAGACGTTGAAGCGGAAATGGATCACGTCGCCATCCTGCACGACGTAATCCTTGCCCTCCAGCCGCAATCGTCCTGCCTCGCGGGCTCCGTGTTCACCCTGGAAGCGGACGAAGTCTTCGAAACTTACGACCTCCGCCCGGATGAACCCGCGCTGAAAGTCGGTGTGGATCTCTCCGGCGGCCTCGGGGGCCGTGGCGCCGACCCGGGTCGTCCATGCCCGGGCCTCCTTCGGACCGGCTGTGAAGAAGGTCTGCAGGTCCAGGAGGCGGTAGCCGGCACGGATGACCCTGTGCAGGCCCGGTTCGGACAGGCCCATGGCCTCCAGAAATTCGCCTTTTTCGTCCGCCTGGAGAGCGGCGATCTCGGCCTCGATAGCGGCGCAAACCGGCACGACTTCCGCGCCCTCCTCGCCAGCCAGGCTGCGGACTTTTTCGAGAAGCTCGTTATCGGAAAAGCCGCCCTCACCAACATTGGCTACGTACATGGTTGGCTTGGCCGTCAGCAGGTGGAGTTGCCGCAATTCCCGGAATTCCTCCGGCTTCAGTTCAAGGGCGCGAACCGGCAGACCATGATCCAGCCCGTCCGCGACCTTCCCCAGCAGCTCGCGCCACGCGACGGCTTTCTTGTCACCCGTCTTGGCGTTGCGGACGGCCTTTTCGAGGTTTCTGGTGACGGTCTCGAAATCGGCGAGGGCGAGCTCCAGCCCGATGACTTCAATATCCGACACCGGGTTGATCATGCCATCCACGTGGACCACATCCTCGCTCTCGAAACAACGCACAACGTGGGCAATGGCGTCGGTTTCCCGGATATTGGCCAGAAACTTGTTTCCCAGACCCTCACCCCGCGAAGCCCCCTTTACGAGCCCTGCAATGTCTACGAACTCGATGGTGGTGGGAATCACCCGCTCGGGCTGCGCGATTCGGGCGATTTCGTCCAGCCGCGGATCCGGAACCGGGACCACCCCCACATTCGGGTCGATTGTGCAGAACGGGTAATTCTCGGCCGCGATGCCGGCGGCCGTCAGCGCGTTGAAAAGCGTGGACTTGCCGACATTCGGCAATCCCACGATCCCGACCTTGATTCCCATCAGCCCTCGTCTCCTGATGCATCGGCATCCAACTGCGATCGCGTATGAAGGCGATGCATGGCCGGTTGCTCACCCTGACCGAGAAGAACGGGCATGACATCCGCCGCTTCCTCGATAGACGCTCGAATCGATCGGTTCTCCTCGCGGCCCGGATTGGCCAGGACATAATCGATCACTTCATTGTGCCGTCCGGGATGACCCACGCCGATCCGCAGGCGGAAAAACTCGCGTCCCAGGTGGGCAATGACATCCTTGAGGCCGTTGTGTCCGCCGGCTCCCCCGCCACGCTTGAGCCGCACTGTTCCGACCGGGAGGTCCAGATCGTCATGGACCACCATCACCGATTCCGGCGATATCTTCAGGTAGGCACAAAGGCTCTTGATCGCGTTTCCGCTGCGATTCATGAAAGTGTAGGGCTTGAGCAATCTGACTTCGCGACCGTCTATCTCGACCCTGGCCAGTTCACTCTGGAATCGACGTTCCTCCTTGAACGCGCCTCCGTAACGGTTCGCCAGAATGTCCACGAACCAGAATCCCGCATTATGGCGAGTGTCCTGATAGCGAGCGCCGGGATTGCCCAGGCCCGCGATGATCCTGATTGGCTCGTGCTCTGTCATTTCAAATGGCCGGGGCCGTCGACAGACGGCCCCGCCTGGAAGATCCCTGTCGGAAGTTTAGCTCTCGGAGCCCTTCTCTTCCCCGCCCTCTTCCTCTTCGTCCTTGATCGTGGGGACCTCTGCCGATTCTTCCGCGGCCTCTTCCTCGCCCTCTTCCGGCTCGATCACGACCGCCTTGACGCGGTGGATTGCCACGACAGGCTGATCGAATTCCTCACCCTGCGCCAGCTGCGGTATTTCGACGCCTTCCGGCAGGGACAGCTCAGACAGCGTGATGCTCTCGTCCAGGGCAAGACCGGACACGTCCACTTCGATGTACTCGGGCAGATACCGTGGCAGACAGCTCACCTCTACCTCGGTCATATGGCGTGAGATGACGCCACCTTCCTCCTTGACTCCGACAGCGGATTCCTCGCCCAGGAAGTGCACGGGCACCCTGACCCTGATCTCCACATCGTCAAGAACACGCTGCAGATCGACGTGCAAGATGCGGGGTCTGGCCGGGTGGCGCTGAAGATCTTTCAGCACGCAAGGCTGGGATTTGTCGTCCACCGTCACCGTGAGAATGCTGCTGTAAACGGCCTCATTCTCCAGGTGATGCAGGAGGGAGTCGTGGTCCATAACCAGCGCTCGAGGCTCACGCTGGCCTCCGTAAAGAATCGCAGGGACCTTGCCTTCCCGACGCAGGCGGCGGCTCGCACCTTTCCCCTTGTCGGATCGGTCCTCTGCAAGGAGCTCGATCTTGTTGCTCATTTGCAAATCTCCGTTGTTGTCAAACCCCCCGGACGGCCCGCGACCAGGCCCGAACGGGAAAATTCCGGCCTTCCGGCCGGCTCCAGAGTCAGTCCACGTACAGTGAACTGACGGATTCCTCGTCGCTGATGCGACGCATGGTCTCGGCGAGCATCTCGGCCGTGCCCAGCTGCCGAATCTTGGGGCTCGCCTTCGCCTCCTCGCTTAGCGGTATCGTATCCGTGACTACCAGTTCGTCGAGCAGCGACTCATTGATTCGCGAGACTGCCGGACCGGACAACACCGGATGGGTGATGTAGGCCACGACCTTTCTCGCCCCCTCGTCCTTGAGCGCCTTGACCGCCTGACACAGCGTTCCGGCAGTGTCGATCATGTCATCCACCAGAACGCAGGTCCGGTCGGTCACGTCGCCGATGATGTGCATCACCTTGGCCTCGTTCGCCCTCGGACGCCGCTTGTCGATGATGGCCAGATCGGCGTCGTCGAGGCGTTTCGCCAGAGCCCGAGCGCGCACGACACCGCCGACGTCCGGTGAAACCACAATCATGTTTTCGTATTTCTGCTTCCACGCGTCATGCAGCAGGACGGGCGAGGCATAGACGTTGTCAACCGGGATGTCGAAAAATCCCTGGATCTGATCCGCGTGCAGATCCACCGTCAGCACCCGGTCCACGCCCGCCGTCACGATCATGCTGGCCGCCAGTTTGGCACTGATCGCGACCCGCTGCGCACGCGGCCGACGGTCCTGCCGGGCGTATCCGAAGTAAGGGATCACCGCCGTAATCCGCGCAGCGGACGCCCGCCGCATCGCGTCGGCCATGATCAGCAATTCCATCAGGTTGTCGTTCACAGGAGGACAGGTGGGCTGGACGATAAAAACGTCCCTGCCACGTACGTTCTCCATGATTTCCACTATCACCTCGCCATCGCTGAAACGCCCCACGTTGGCTTTTCCCAGCGAGAATCCCAGGTGTCTGGAGATAGCGGCAGAAAGTTCGAGGTTGGCGTTCCCCGAAAACACCGTCATCAACCCGATATCCACTGTCTGCCCCTTGGCTAGCTGTCCAGATGTCCGCGCCGCACCCAGTCGACGCGTTTGAAATTGGCTGGGGTGGCAGGATTCGAACCTGCGCATGGCGGGATCAAAACCCGCTGCCTTACCACTTGGCTACACCCCAATCTGTCGGGGGAGCGACCACCGCCGATGATCACACGGTGTCCAGCAACGGCGACCGGTTCAGGCCGCGAGCCACGAAACCGCTCCACTTTGCGGGCAACTCCGCGAGGACTGCTCGGGCCTGCCGTTCATCCTCGAAAGCCGCAAAGACGCAGGCGCCGGTGCCGGTCAATCTCGCTTCGCCGCGACGGCCGAGCCAGTCCAGCGCCCGACCGACTTCGGCGTATCTGTTACGGACCACCGGGGCGCAGTCGTTTCGCCCGCCGGCGGACAGAAAACGCGATATTGTGATTGGCGTGGAATTTCGTGTCAATTCAGGGGCCGAGAAGATCTCGGCGGTGGGCACCGCCACTCCCGGGTGGATGACGAGAAACCAGCGCACCGGCAGATCCAAGGGGGTCAGCCGGTCGCCCGTTCCCTCGGCCCAGGCCGACCGGCCCTGCACGAAAACCGGCACGTCGGCGCCCAGACGGGCGCCCAGTCCGGCCAGCGCCTCTCTGCTCATCCCTGCATCCCACAGGTGATTGAGAGCCAACAGAGTCGTGGCGGCGTCCGAACTGCCGCCCCCGAGCCCCCCGCCCGCAGGAATCCGCTTGTCAACCCGAATCTCGACGCCTTCCTCAACGCCCGCCTCGGACTGCAGGAGCCTGGCGGCGCGGACCACCAGGTCGTCTTCCTCTGCCAGACCGTCGAGACCTGCAGGGCGGCGAATATCCGGGTCACGCCGAAGTGAGAATGTCAGCTGGTCGGAAAAATCCAGAAGCTGGAAGACTGTCTGAAGCTCGTGGTACCCGTCGGCACGACGGCCCAGCACGTGGAGGAACAGGTTGAGTTTTGCGGGAGCAGGCCAGGTCGCGGGGGAGCGCCGTCCGGTCCCGCTGCCGGCGGTCATGAGAGATCCGAATCGGGCAGCGCGATTTTCCAGCGGTCCGCTACCACGCGGATTCTCACATCGCCGCTTTCCATGACGATCTTGCGCGGCAGGAGCGTCCCGCCGTTGTTCGAATAGTCATCGTAACGAACCTGCCAGCCGTTCTGTGTCAATTCGACCAGCATTCCCTCGTCGTCCACGACTTCATCGGCGCCGGCGCCGGGATCGGAGACACCGAGCATCCAGAATCGCATGCTGTATACAGGCAGGCTCCAGCCGAAGCGTTCCGTCATCTCCGACTCCGGATCACTGAGCAGAATTTCGTCGCCCCGGGTGGTCTTGATCCGCAGTCGTTCCATATCTCCGTGAATCCGGAACCCGCCGAATCCGAAAGGCCCGCGGAAACGGAAATCCAGGTCTTCGTGAACCTGCTCCCAGCTCAATGTTCCGTTGTATCCGTTGCCCCCGGCGCGCAGGGCGAGACGGCCCTCCATGCGCCAGTCATCGATCTGGCGGAGATAATCCCTTCGCTCGAGCCAGTTGGCCTCTACGGCCTCGCCTATCCTGTCCCGCGGCGTCACACATCCCCCGAGTGCTGCCAGAAATAGACAGACGATTATAAGTCGCTTCACTGCATCAACCGGTCGATCACGTCCTGCAGCACCCGGCTGTCGGGGTTTTCACCCAGTGATTCGAACCAGATCTCCTCGGCGCCTTCCCGATCACCGTTCACCCAGAGGACTTCGCCCAGATGAGCGGCGATTTCCGGATCCCGGCTCATGCTCCATGCCCGTCGAAGATGCTCGATGGCGGCCTCCATATTTCCCATCCGGTATTCCACCCAGCCCATGCTGTCCACGATGGCCGCGTTATCGGGAGACTTTTTGTAGGCCCGCTCGATGTAATCGTAGGCCTCTTCGTACCGATCGGTCCTGTCTGCCAGGGTATAGCCGACCGCATTCAGGGCGATCGGGTCATCGGGATTCTTGTCGAGCAGGGCCTGCAGCTCGCGCAGTGCATCATCCACCCGATCCATGCGCTCGTAGAGGAAGGCGCGGGCGTAAAGCAGGCTCTCGTCCTCGGGATACCGCTCCAGTTCTCGCGAATACAATGCCAGGGCGTCGTCGAATCGCTCCAGCCTCATCAGGAGTTCCGCCCGAGCGGAAGCCAGGTCGGCGCTGAGCGTCGGATGAGTCACCGCCACTTCCTCGAGGCTCCGCAGCGCCTCATCGGTTCTCCCGAGACGGTACAGGAGCAGACTTAGCCTTACGCGCGCCGGAAGGAGGTTGTCTCCGCTATTGATCTGGGAGTAAAAGCTGACCGCCGAATCCAGATCGCCCTCCAGCTCGGCGATGCTGCCCAGGTAAAAAAGCGAATCCGAAACATAGGTGCCGGTGCCGATCAGCTCGACGAAATACCGGCCGGCGAGCTCCATGTTTCCGGCCTGGAATTCAAGGAATCCCAGGGTACGCAGGGCTCCCGGAAACCTCGGGTACTCGGCCAGCAGCAGTTCCAGCTCCAGCCGGGCTTCCTCCGGCCGCTCCGCCGCGAGAAGAAGCAGGGCATACTCGAGTCGCAGCCGGGCATCATCCCTGAACTCGGGTCGCTGGCCCAAAAGCGCCAGCGCCTCCTCGGTACGCTCGTCGGCCAGCATGGCCCGGGCCCGGAGAACGGTGGCTTCCGGCCAGTCCGGCCGGGCCTCGACGGCCTTGGCCGATTCCGAAAGGGCCAGGTCGATCTCCCCGGCACGAAGGGCCATGTAAGCAAGTGCATAGGCCGCGGTCGCATCGTCCGGATGAGATTCCGCCAGACGCCGCATAGCTTCCAGGGCGGCGTCCGGATCCCTCGCCTCAGTCAGAATGGGCAGCAGGGCCCCATATCCCTGGTCCGAGCTCTCCTGAACGATTCCGTGGAGGAATTCCAGGTGTGGCAGCGCCTTTCGGACCGAACCGCGCTGGAGGTAGAGCAATACCAGGTACCGACGCGGCTCCACCGCATCCGGCACCACTTCCACCCAGTGCACTGCGGCATCCAGAGCCTGATCGTAGGTCCCGTATTCGTAGATAATACGACCCGCTCGCGCGGCAAGATCGGGATCTTCGTTAGCCGCCAGAGCCCGATGGTACTCGGTAGCCGCCACCGCGAACTGGTGCCGCTGCATGGCGATCTCGGCCATCAGGACGTGGTAGTCGCCGTCGCCGGATTCTTCCGACTGCCGGTCCGCAGTGGGACTCTCACCATGGACACAGGCGGTCGCGGCAACAATCGCCAGCAGGGCGGAAAAAAGAAGGTACTTCATATGGGTGCGAGAGATAGGTGGATAGTGAATATACCGTAACGCGGTTCGTGCCGATACGCGGATGATCTTGTATGGCCCCGGTCGATGTTCGACAATTGCGCAGATCGGCCGTGGCTGACGTGTTGGAAATGCCACTCAAAATACTCGGAGTCAATCACCGTACGGCGCCTGTCGAGCTTCGCGAGAAGGTTGCGTTCAATCCCGATCAGCTCGCTGAAGCCCTGCGGCATCTGATGACCCTCCCCAAGGTCGAGGAGGTGGTCATCGTATCCACGTGCAACCGTACGGAGCTTTACGGCGACTACCTGGACGGCGGCGTCGGGCAGGCCCGCGAGTGGCTCATGGACTACCACCGGCTCCAGGGCTCCCTGGATGACTGCCTTTATACGTTCGACAACAACAGAGCCGTCTCTCATGCATTCTCCGTAGCCTGCGGACTGGATTCGGCGATTCTCGGAGAGCCCCAGATCCTCGGCCAGATGAAGGATGCCTATCGCCAGGCAAAACTGGTCGGAACCACGGGGCCGGTTCTTCACGGACTTTTTCAGCAGGCGTTCTCCGTCGCGAAACAGGTTCGGACAGATACCGAAATAGGCGCCAGCGCCGTGTCCGTGGCTTTCGCCGCGGTCAGCATGGCGCGACAGGTGTTCGCCGATTTCGGCAATAACACGGCGCTTCTGATCGGCGCCGGTGAGACCATAGAACTGACTGCCCGCCACCTGCACGCCCGCGGGCTGAACCGAATGATCATCGCAAACCGGAGTATCGCCCGGGCCCGCGCACTGGCCCAGCAATACCGGGGATACGCCATCGAGCTGGACGAAATACCGGATCACCTGGCGGACGCCGACATCATCATCGGAGCGACGGCCAGCCCGGAACCCCTGGTACACCGGCCGGACATGCAGAAAGCGCTCAAGGCGCGGCGGCATCGGCCTGTCTTCATCGCCGACCTGGCGGTTCCGCGGGACGTGGAGGAGGAGGTAGGGGAACTTGACGACGTTTACCTTTACACGGTCGACGATCTCCAGGGCGTCATCCGTGAGAATCTGAAATCCCGCCGCCAGGCCGCCAGGCAGGCTCAGCAGATCATCGAGGCGGAGGTCGCCCGCTACGTGATGGCCCAGCGGGTCCGGGACGCGGCACCGACGATCCGCGCAATGCGCAGCAAGGCGGACGAAATACGCGAGAACGTCGCCCAGAACGCCCGCCGGCTGCTGGACCGGGGTCGAGAGCCGGAGGAGGTGCTGGATTTTCTGGCCCGCACGCTTACGAACAAGCTGATGCATCTGCCCAGCAGCGAGCTCCGCAAGGCGGGCGAACGTGGGGACGAGGACGTGCTGCGGGCTGCCCGACATCTCTTCGGTATCTCGGACGACTAGCGTGCCGCGCGGCTGAGCCCGGCATCGATTTTCGCTAGAATCCGCCGTCCCGGCCGCCGCGGGTCCCGAAGTTTCCCGAAAAATTGAAACCATCCCTGCAAGAAAAGCTGAGTTCCCTGGTTGACCGGTTCGAGGAGGTCGGGGCTTTGCTGTCCGACCCGGACACCATTGCCGATCAGGTGCGATTCAGGGACCTCTCCCGCGAGTATGCCCGCCTCGAACCGGTGGTCCGTGATTTTCGGGAATGGCGCCGCGTCGAGGGCGACCTGGCGGCTGCGCGGGAGATGCAGTCCGATCCGGACCCGGAGATCAGGATCATGGGCGAGGAAGAGGCTTCCACGCTGGCGGCCCGGGAAGAAAGCCTGGAACTGGAACTCAAGAAACACCTGGTCCCCAGGGACCCGCGGGACGACAATAACATCTACCTGGAGATCCGGGCCGGAACGGGAGGTGACGAGGCGGCATTGTTCGCGGGGGATCTGTTCCGGATGTATTCGCGGTACGCGGAGAATCGGGGCTGGAGTGTGGAAATCCTGTCTGCCAGCGAAGGAGAGCATGGCGGCTACAAAGAGATCATCAGCCGGGTCGTCGGATCCGGCGCTTACTCCAGACTGAAATTCGAGTCAGGCGCCCACCGTGTCCAGCGTGTCCCGGAGACCGAGTCCCAGGGCCGGATTCATACCTCGGCGTGCACGGTTGCCGTGCTGCCGGAGGTGGAGTCGGTGGAAGAAGTCGAGGTCAATTCGGGCGACCTTCGAATCGACACGTACCGCGCGTCCGGCGCCGGCGGGCAACATGTGAACAAGACCGATTCCGCGGTACGGATCACCCATGTACCAAGCGGCATCGTCGTGGAATGCCAGGATGAGCGCTCGCAGCACAAGAATCGCGCCCGTGCCATGGCGCTCCTCAGGGCACGCCTGCTGGACGAGGAACAACAGAAGCAGGCCAGCGAGCAGGCGCGGACCCGGAAACTACTGGTGGGCTCAGGCGACCGCTCCGAACGCATCAGAACCTACAATTTCCCCCAGGGCCGCGTCACAGACCACCGCATCAATCTGACCCTGTACAGACTCGACGAAATACTCGAGGGAAGCCTCGACGTAATCATCGAGCCGCTGGTCAACGAACATCAGGCGGAGCAACTTACCGCGGTGAGCGAATAGGAATCGGGAATGGACACGAAGGACAGCACGCTCGGTGCCATCGGTCGCACCGCCCTCATCCGCCTAAGGGAGGCGTCCCGGGCCACGGGCTGCGAGATCCTGGGCAAGGCGGAATTCCTGAACCCGGGGGGCTCCGTCAAGGACCGGGCGGCGCTGGGAATGATTCGTGACGCGGAGCGGAACGGTCTCATCAGGCCCGGCGCCACCATCGTGGAAGGCACGGCAGGCAATACCGGCATCGGTCTCGCGCTGGTGGGGAATGCCCTCGGTTATCGAACCATCATTGTCATGCCGAATACCCAGAGCCAGGAAAAGGTCGACACGCTGCGCGCCTACGGCGCGGAGGTCCGGCTCATACCGGCGGTCCCTTTCAAAAACCCTGACCATTTTGTCCACACCTCCCGACGACTCGCCGAGGAGATGAACGAAAACGACCCGGGCTCGGCATTCTGGGCCAACCAGTTCGACAATACGGCCAATTATCTTTTTCACAAGGAAACCACCGGGGCCGAAATCTGGTCCCAGACGGATGGCCGGGTAGACGGATTTGTGTGTGCCGTGGGAACCGGCGGCACCCTCGCCGGCGTCGGTCAGGCGCTCAAGGCCCACAATCCGGTGATCCGGATCGCGCTTGCGGATCCCGGCGGGTCCGGATTGTTTGCCTATTACGACAGCGGCGAGATAAAAATGGAGGGGAGCTCGATCACCGAAGGCATCGGCAACAGTCGGGTTACCGCCAATCTGGCCGAGGCGCCGGTGGACCTGGCATTCAAGATCCCGGATGACGAGGCGATGCCCCTGGTTTACAACATGATTCTGAACGAGGGGCTATGCCTCGGAGGCTCCAGCGGAATCAACGTGGCCGGGGCGATTCGCCTGGCCAGGGAACTGGGTCCGGGGCATACGATCGTCACCGTGCTGTGCGACTCGGCGCTGCGCTACAAGGCGCGACTGTTCAATCCCGAGTTCCTCGCCTCCAAAGGTCTGGAGGTACCGGATTTCGTAAAACGCATGGCTGAACCGGGCTAGACGATCCTGCTCAGGGCCTGACCAAGGTCTGCCTGAAGATCCGCCGGGTCCTCCACGCCGACCGACAGCCGAATCAGGTTGTCGGTGATGCCGAGGGCCTGTCTGCGCTCTGCCGGTACGGAAGCGTGGGTCATGATGCCCGGATGGTCGATCAGGCTCTCGACACCACCGAGACTCTCCGCAAGGGCGAAGATCCGGCAGCGCTCAAGCACTTGCCGGGCGGCGTCCAGTCCTCCCTTCACGAAAAAGCTGACGATACCGCCTCCCCCCATCTGGCGAAGGGCCAGCCCGTGCTGGGGATGGGACTCCAGCCCGGGATAGACGACCCGCTCCACCGCCGGATGTCCTTCCAGCCAGGCCGCGATGATGGCGGCATTACGGGTATGTCTCTCCATACGCAATGCAAGTGTCTTCAGACCACGCAGGGCGAGAAAACTGTCGAATGGTCCGAGCACGGAGCCCACTGAATTCTGCAGAAAAGCCATGCGCCCGGCCAGGGCCTCGTCGCCCACCACGGCCACGCCGCCGACCATGTCCGAGTGTCCATTGAGGTACTTGGTGGCGGAATGCAGGACGATGTGGGCGCCGTATTCCAGGGGCCGCTGGCTCCAGGGGGTCGCGAAGGTGTTGTCCACGACCAGCAGAAGATCCCGCCCGGCCAGGATTCTCGCCGTAGCCTCCAGATCAACGAGCTTGAGAAGGGGATTCGAAGGCGTCTCGACCCACACCATTCGCGTGTCGGGCAGCAATGCCGCTTCGAGAGCAGCGGGGTCCGAGAGATCGGCATAGGTGAAGCGCAGCCCTGCCGAACGTGTCCTGACCTGCCCGAAGAGCCGTCCCGTACCACCGTACAGGTCGTCCATGGCGACCACGTGGCTGCCGGCATCCAGAAGCTCGAGCACCGTGGAGATGGCCGCCATACCCGACGCGAAGGCGAACCCGTGAGTACCGCCTTCCAGATCCGCCACGCACCGCTCGAAGGCCATTCGGGTCGGGTTATGGGTCCGGGAATATTCGTAACCCAGATGCCGCCCCGGGCTCTCCTGAACATAGGTGGAAGTGGCGTAGATCGGCGGCATGATGGCGCCGGTACTTGGATCGGGTGCCTGGCCCGCATGGACGGTCCGGGTGGAGAACCCGGCCTTCTTTTCATCGCTCAATTGAAGGCTCCCTGGTGCAATCGGCGCAGATAGTTCAGCACGTCGCTGCGAGTGATCAGACCCAGAAAATCGGCGCCGTCCTCGTCGGTCACCGCCGCGTAGGAATCACCGTGGAGCAGAGCCACGAGGTTGTCGACGCTGGTGTGCCTGTCCACCTTCAGGAACTGGGTGCGCATGGCCTGGCGGACCGGCTCCGTCATCAACTGTGGACGGCCGAAGACGAACCGGATGATGTCATCCTCCGTGATCACCCCCACCAGCCTGTCTTCCTCCATGACCGGCAGCTGGGAGAACCCCGCGTTCCTCAGGCGGTTGTGGGCCGTGATGAGGATGTCATCCGGACCTACCGTGATGGTGGCCCGCTCGCCGTGAGGTCGCCCGATCAGGTCCCGGAGATCGCCGGTCTGCTCGCGAACGATGAACCCGTTGTCCTCCATCCAGAAGTCGTTGTAGAGCTTGGACAGGTACTTGTTCCCGGTATCGCAGGCGAAAGTCACGACCTTCCTCGCTTCGGTCTGCTCGCGGCAGTAGCGAAGGGCCGCGGCCAGCAGCGTGCCAGACGAGGAACCCGCCAGGACGCCTTCGCTTCGGAGCAGTTCCCGAGCGGCGGCGAAAGACTCCCCGTCGCTGATGGTGTAGGCGGTGCCGACCAGGGACAGGTCGCAGATATCCGGCAGAAAGTCCTCGCCAATGCCCTCCACGAGCCAGGGACGGCCCGGATTGATTTTCCCGGTCTTCACGTACTCCGCCAGAATTGAACCCTCGGGATCGGCCAGAACGATCTCGACATCCGGGGCCTCGCGGCGAAAAAAGGCGCTCATGCCGCTAATGGTGCCGCTGCTCCCGACGCCGACCACCACGGCGTCCAGGTCATGCTCCATCTGCTCCCAGATCTCCGGCGCCGTGGTCTCCTCGTGCGCTCTGGGATTGTCCGGATTCCCGAACTGATTGATGTAGTACGCCCCCCTTTCAGCGGCGATCCGCCGGGCCAGGTCCTGGTAGTACTCGGGGTGGCCCTTGCCCACGTCGGACCGGGTCAGCACAATCTCGGCTCCCATGGCGCGCAGATTGAAGATCTTTTCCTGACTCATCTTGTCCGGCAGAACCAGAATCAGTCGATAGCCCTTCTGACCGGCGACCAGGGCGAGCCCGATACCGGTATTGCCTGCAGTCGCCTCGACCAGGGTATCGCCGGGGCGAATCTCCCCGCGTTTCTCTGCCTCCTCGATCATGGAGATACCGATCCTGTCCTTAATGGACCCGCCCGGATTCATCAGCTCCAGTTTCAGAAAAAGCCGGCAGGGACCGGTATCGATGCGGGTCACTTCCAGCAGCGGCGTTCGTCCCACCATCTCGAGAACATTGCTGTAACGGACCATTTCTCCTCCGCAGATATCCCGTTGGATTAATATTGTCAGTCGGGATGCGGGCGTATTCTACGTCAGCCGGGGAACGGCACATCGGGAATGGTGGATTATCCGGAATTTACAATAGGACGATACGTGGATGACGCGGCCGCGATACTTTCCATCGGAGCCGAAAGTCCACGCCTGGACGCCGAGATCCTGATGGGATTGGTGCTCCGCCGGCCGCGCAGTTTTTTGCACGCCCATCCCGAGCAGCCGCTGGACGAGATGCAGTCCGCGCAGTTCGAGAACCTGGTACGACGGCGTTTCTCCGGCGAGCCCATCGCCTACATTACCGGTGTCCGGGAATTCTGGTCGATGCCTCTGCGCATCAATCGCCACGTGC
>JASFOT010000008.1:0-16904 GCA_050116375.1 Gammaproteobacteria bacterium
AGGACAAGCTCTTTTTCGGACTGCCCGGAAATCCCGTGTCGGTCATGGCCACGTTTTACCAGCTGGTACGACCGGTACTGCTTCGGCTGCGCGGCGAGGCAAGGCCGGCGCCGGAGGTTCTGGTGAAAGCGGAATGCCGCGCCCGGCTTCGCAAGAAACCTGGCCGGATGGAATTCCAGAGAGGCGTTCTCTGCCGTGACGGCGACGGAAAATACATCGTAGACACTACCGGGCACCAGGGCGCTGGCGTACTTCGCTCGATGGCGGAAGCCAACTGCTTTATCGTCCTGCCCCTGGATGGCGACACGATCATGCCCGGCGACGAAGTGGACGTTCAGCCATTCAGCGCCCTCGTCTGAGCGGGCGCCGATTTCGAGTTCCCAAGGAGTTGCAGCATATGGCTCACGGCCAGGACAAAGAAGAACGCAGGCTCATCCCGCTGGCAATCGCGGTTTTGACGGTCTCTGACTCCCGAACGGAGGAAACGGACAAGTCAGGCAGGCTTCTGGTAGACCGCCTGACCTCGGCAGGACATGAATGCGCTGACAAGCTGATCGTGCCCGACGACGTTTACAAAATTCGTGCCGCTGTCTCCAGGTGGATCGCCGACGAGAACGTACAGGTTGTCATCACCACCGGGGGCACCGGCGTCACCGGCAGGGACGGAACGCCGGAAGCCGTGCTGCCTCTCCTCGACAAGGTTATCGAGGGATTCGGAGAGATTTTCAGGTCCGTTTCCTTCGGGCAGATCCGGACATCAACCATACAGTCCCGTGCAGTGGCCGGCGTAGCGAACGGTACCTACGTGTTCTGCGTACCCGGGTCCTCCGGCGCCTGCGCCACGGCCTGGGACGAGATCATCTCCTCGCAGCTCGATTACCGGACGCGGCCCTGCAATCTGGCCGAGCTTATGCCCCGGCTACTCGAGAACTGACGATCACGGAAGCGACCACGACCATGAGCGCGGACATCAGGCTCCTCGTCGGGACCAAGAAAGGGCTGTTTCGCCTGCATGGCGATGCCGGGATGTCCCGCTGGTCCATGGACGGACCCCACATCGAGGGTTACGAGGTCATACATACCGCCGCGCACCCCGCCCGTCCGGGCACGTTTTACGCCGCAGTCACTCATCCGGTCTGGGGGGCGCACATCTACGCGAGCCGGGACGGTGGCGGGACCTGGGCGTCTCTTGCGGGTGTACCGCGTCACGAAGACGCCCGGTATGGCACGGACCTGAAATCGATCTGGTACCTGGCTCACACTCCGGACGGGCGAAGGATGTATGCCGGTATCGACCCCGCCGGTCTTTTCTTCAGTGACGACGAGGGGGAAACCTGGCAGCCGGCGGACGGCCTGAACGATCATCCGACCAATGTGAGCTGGGAACCTTCCCGCGGCATTTTCGCGGTCCACTCGATTCATATCGACCCGGCTGACCCCACGAGAGTGTGGGCAGCCATTTCTGCCGGCGGCGTTTATCGCAGCGAGGACGGGGGCCAGAGCTGGCGACCGGCGAATACCGGGGTGCGGGCCGAGAATCTCCCCAATCGGTTCCCCGAGACGGGCCACAACGTCCACCGCCTTGTCATGCATCCGCGGCAATCGTCTCGGCTATACAGGCAATGCTATAACGGCACCTATCGCAGCGACGATGGCGGAGACACCTGGACGGAGATCACCGCCGGCCTGCCCAGCGATTTCGGCTACGCTCTGGTGACCGACCCGGCGGATCCTGACACGGTTTTCCAGATCCCGGAATCCAGCTCCCATCTCCGGGCTCCGGTAGACGGGCGACTACGGGTCTTTCAAAGTCGCGATGCGGGCGCGAGCTGGGCGTCTGTCAGCCGCGGGCTGCCCCAGGAACACGTCTATGTGACCGTGCTCCGGGAAGCGATGGACGCGGACGACAGGGCTCCCTGCGGCCTTTACTTTGGAACATCTGGCGGGCATCTGTTTGCCGCCTCTGAGGCCGGCGCCGAATGGCGGATGATTGCCGGATTTTTGCCCAGGATCCTTTCCGTGAAGGCCCATTCCATATCGGAGGGGCGATGACGGATTTGCTGGATGTTCTGGAAGCCCGCTCCGGGATCGTCTGCGCTATCGGCGCGGGCGGCAAGAAGACCGCCCTCTACGCCATTGCCAGACATCATCCCGGCCGAGTGGCCCTCACCACCACGGTGTTCACCCCCTTTTTTCCGGAGGACCTGGAAGCCACCGAAGTGATCGCGGAAAACAGCGACATCGTGAACCGCCTGGAGGCGCTGCGGAACGCCGGGCGCGTTGCTTACGCGTGTCCCGGCAGCAAAGCCGGCCGTCACGGAGGCGTCAACGCGGACCTGGTTCGCCGGATCCACGAAGAAATGCAATTCGATCTCACACTGGTCAAAGCGGATGGAGCCCGCATGCGCTGGATTAAGGCACCGCAACCAGGCGAACCGGTGCTTCCTCCGGATACCGACACCGTACTGGTCATGGTATCCGCCAGGGCTCTCGGAGAACCTCTGGGGGAACGGATCGCGCACCGCCCGGAGAAGGTGTCCGCTATTACCGGGGCCCCTCTCGGAGAACCCTTTGCTCCCGAACACATGGCGCAGCTCCTGACCCATCCCGAGGGCCTGCTGGCGGGCACCGGTCGAACCGCGGTCATCCCCGTGATCAATATGGTGGACGACGAGGACCGGCGGCGACTGGCGAGCCGGGCGGCGGAGATGGCTCTGGAACAATCGTCACGCTTCGAACGTGTCGTGCTGGCACAAATGCGGGACCGGTTCGCTCCCATCGTGGCGATCCTCGACCGTTGACTTCGGGGTATCACAAGGCCTTTTATATAGCGTCATGAGCACAGTCACCGTATGGATACCCCCCGCCCTCCGCGGGTTCGTGGACGGCGCCCACGAAATGAAGGTCGAGGCCAGTGATGTTTCGTCGGCCCTGGCAGCCGTCGGCCGTGACCACGCTGGGTTCCTCAACCGGGTCCTGGCACCCGACGGCACGCTCCGCCCCCTGGTCAATATTTATGTGGACGAAGACAACATCCGGGAGCTACAGGGCCTGGAGACTCCCCTGGCAGACGGACGTTCGGTGGCGATCATCCCGGCGATCGCGGGCGGCTGAACAGGCCCTTTCGCCGGCATGCTTTGGCGGAGACCCGGCGAGCGGTAGGATCGTGTAGCCAGCACCCCTCCCGGAGAGCCGATGCCAGAAAGAAAAGACCGAGTCACCCGCCTGAGACATCCGGGTCGAGGCCGGCATTCAAGCCGGACCGTGCCCCGGGGCCGACGGCCGGATGCATCCTGTGTGAAGGAGATCGGGAATCTCCTGGGCGCCGCCCCGCTCCGCCGCGACCTTCTGGTCGAGTATCTCCACCGGATACAGGACGCCTACGGGCATATTTCGGCCATGCACCTGGCGGCGCTTGCCGAACAACTGAAACTGTCCCAGGCGGAGGTCTTCGAGGTCGCGACCTTCTACGCCCATTTCCACGTGATCGGGGACGGGGCGGAATCCCCTCCGGACATTACCGTGCGGGTTTGCGACGGGTTGAGCTGCGAGCTGGCCGGCGCCCGCAGTCTGTACCGGGATCTCAAGGAGAGAACTGAGGGAAAGGCCAGGGTGATCACGGCGCCCTGCATGGGTCGATGCCATTGCGGGCCCACGGCGGCTGTCGGCGCCCATCATGTGGATCACGCAACGGTTGACTCGGTGACCGAGGCCATCCGTGAGAAACGCACCGCGCCGAACGTCCCCGATTATGTCCATCTACGTAATTACCTGGACGACGGGGGCTATGAGGTGCTGAAACAGTGTCTGGACGGTCGCCGATCCGTTGAGTCGGTGATCGCGGCCCTGACCGACTCGGGTCTCCGTGGCCTGGGGGGAGCCGGTTTTCCGCCGGGCCGTAAATGGGAGATCGTCCGCTCCTTCCAAGGCCCGAGGACGCTGGCGGTCAACGCCGATGAAGGGGAACCGGGAACGTTCAAGGACCGTTTCCACCTGGAGAACAATCCGCACAGCGTCCTCGAGGGCATGCTTATCGCCGCCTGGGCCGTGGAGGCCGAGACGGCCTACTTCTACCTGAGGGATGAATACCCGGCGGTCCGTGCAATCCTCGACAAGGAGTTACCCGCACTTCAGGCCACCGGTCTGGCGGACCACGTCAGAATCGAACTCCGCCGCGGCGCCGGTGCCTACATCTGCGGCGAGGAGTCGGCCATGATCGAGTCCATCGAGGGCAAGCGAGGCCTGCCGCGCCATCGCCCCCCCTACGTGGCCGAGGCAGGCGTCTTCGGACGACCCACGCTGGTCAACAACGTAGAAACCCTGTACTGGGTTCGGGACATCCTGGAGAAAGGCGCAGACTGGTTTGCCGGCCACGGCGCCAACGGATCGAGGGGCCTTCGGAGCTATTCCGTTTCCGGACGGGTTCGGGAGCCCGGCGTCAAGCTCGGCCCGGCCGGCATCACCGCCAACGAGCTGATCGAGGACCTTTGCGGCGGCATGGCTCCCGGCCACGAGTTCCGGGCCTATCTCCCCGGGGGCGCTTCCGGAGGCATCCTGCCGGCATCCATGGCCGATCTACCCCTCGATTTTGGCTCTCTCGAACCGTATGGCAGTTTCGTCGGCTCCCATGCGGTCATCGTCCTGGGACACCGCGACGATCTGCGCCGGGTCGCGCTGAATCTCATGCGCTTTTTCGAGGACGAAAGCTGCGGTCAGTGCACGCCCTGCCGCGTCGGCACCGAAAAAACCGTTGCTCTGATGCAGCAGCCGGAATGGGACGAGGCTCTCATGCGGGAACTCGCGGACACCATGTCCGACGCCTCGATCTGTGGTCTTGGCCAGGCGGCCGCCAATCCCGTCATGTCCCTTTTGCGTTATTTCCCCGAGGTGCTGAAGTGACCGACCAGACCCGGGTCAAATTCTTCCTGGACGGCGAACCGGTGGAGGCCTCGCCCGGCGAAACTATCTGGGAGGTGGCGCGACGACGGGGAACCGAAATCCCGCACCTCTGCCATCGTCCGGAACCGGGCTATCGGCCGGACGGCAACTGTCGGGCCTGCATGGTCGAAATCGAGGGAGAAAGGACGCTGGCGGCTTCCTGCATCCGCCGGCCGGCGCCCGGGATGAGGGTCCACACGGTCGGTGAGCGCGCCGAGAAAGCGCGCAGCATGGTGTTCGAGATGCTGATAGCCGACCAGCCGCCGCGCTCGACGGCTCATGATCCGGATTCGGCCATCTGGCGCTGGGCGGAGCGCCTGGGGATTGACTCGAGCCGTCTTCCGGCGCGGCGTCCACCACAGCCGGACAGAAGCCATCCCGCCATGGCCGTTTTCCTCGACGCCTGTATTCACTGCACCCTCTGCGTGCGGGCCTGTCGCGAGGTGCAGGTGAACGACGTCATCGGCATGGCCTATCGCGGTCATGATGCCTCGGTCGTGTTTGACCAGGACGATTCCATGGGCGAGAGCACCTGCGTGGCCTGCGGAGAATGCGTGCAGGCCTGCCCCACCGGCGCCCTGATGGAATCGAGTCTCGTGGACCAGGCAGGGCTGAAAAGACGCCTCGAGCTGGAGGAAGTCAGCAGCGTCTGTCCCTACTGCGGAGTCGGATGCCTGCTGTCCTATCAGATCGCTGAAAGCCGTATCGTGGCGGTTCAGGGTCGAAACGGGCCGTCCAACCGGAATCGTCTTTGCGTCAAGGGCCGCTTCGGAATGGACTACGTCCACCATCCCCATCGACTGACGCGGCCGCTGGTGCGCCGGGAGGATGCCCCCAAGGGCCCTGATGTCCAGGTGGACCCGGCCGACCCTTCGACTCATTTCCGCACCGCCACCTGGGAAGAGGCGCTGGACCGGGCTGCCGGGGGCCTCAAGCGAATCCGCGACGGCAGCGGAGGCAGGGCACTGGCCGGATTCGGGTCCGCCAAGGGCTCCAACGAGGAGGCCTATCTGTTCCAGAAACTGGTGAGAACCGGATTCGGCAGCAACAACGTGGATCACTGCACCCGGCTTTGCCACGCATCCTCGGTGGCCGCCCTGCTTGAAGGCATCGGATCAGGCGCGGTCACGGCACCTTTCACCGCGGCGTCGGAGGCGGACGTGATCGTGGTCATCGGCGCAAACCCGACAGAAAACCATCCGGTGGCAGCCACTTTCTTCAAGCAGGCGGTCAAGCAGGGCAAGACCCTGATCGTCATGGACCCGCGGGGCACGGCGCTGCGACGACACGCCACCCGCATGCTGCAGTTCACGCCCGGTACCGACGTTGCCATGCTCAACGCCATGCTCAACGTCGTCATCACCGAGGAACTCTTCGATTCGGGGTATGTGGCCCGACGCAGTGAGGGCTTCGAGAGCCTGAGGAAAAAGATCGGTGAATTCACCCCGGAGGCCATGGCGCCGATCTGCGGAATCGACGCAGAGACCTTGCGAGAAGTCGCCCGAACCTACGCCCGCGCCGATCGCTCGATTATCTTCTGGGGCATGGGCATCTCCCAGCATGTCCACGGGACCGACAATGTTCGCTGCCTGATTGCCCTTGCAACCCTCACGGGACACGTGGGACGGCCCGGAACCGGTCTCCATCCCCTCCGCGGCCAGAACAATGTTCAGGGCGCATCGGACGCGGGGCTCATACCCATGATGCTTCCGGATTACGGGCCCGTGGATTCCCCCGACGTTCGCGCGCGCTTCGAGGACGCGTGGGGAACGTCCCTGGATCCGGATCGGGGGCTGACGGTTGTCGAGATCATGGATGCCATCCACGCCGGAACGGTGCGCGGCATGTACATCATGGGCGAGAATCCCGCCATGTCGGATCCTGACGCGACTCACGCCAGGGAGGCGCTGTCCAGGCTCGAGCACCTTGTCGTTCAGGATATATTCCTGACGGAAACCGCCTGGCACGCGGATGTGGTCCTGCCGGCTTCCGCATGGCCGGAAAAAAACGGCACAGTCACCAATACCAACCGGCAGGTTCAGATGGGACGGCAAGCCCTGGATCCGCCGGGAGACGCGAGAGAAGACCTCTGGATCATCGGGCAGATCGCCAGAAGGCTGGGGCTCGAATGGAATTACGGACACGCCCGGGATGTGTTCGGGGAGATGGCGCAAGTAATGCCCTCGCTGGCGAATATTTCCTGGAAGCGGCTGGAGAAGGAGGGCTCCGTGACCTATCCCTGCCCCGCTCCGGACAAGCCCGGGCAGGACATCGTTTTCGGCGACGGTTTCCCCCGCGAAGGAGGCCGGGCGCGACTGGTGCCCGTCGATCTTATCCCTCCGGACGAGCAGCCGGACAGCGAATTCCCCCTCGTACTCTCCACCGGCCGCCAGCTCGAGCACTGGCACACCGGCGCCATGACTCGCAGGTCCGACATCCTGGACCGGCTCGAGCCGGAGGCCGTGGTGAGCCTGGCTCCACAGGACATGGCGTCCCTGGGCATCGAGCCAGGCGACCGTGTCCGCGTCGTCACCCGCCGGGGCGTTATCGAACTCAAGTGCCGGCGTGACGACGCCATCCCGGGCGGCATGATCTTTGTCCCCTTCTGCTATGCGGAGGCGGCGGCCAACGTGCTGACGAATCCGGCACTGGACCCGTACGGCAAAATCCCGGAGTTCAAGTTCTGCGCCGCGAGACTCGAGCGGGCGTGAGACAGATCGGTTGACGTTATACACGCGGAAACCCTCCGGCTCCGGAGTTGGAGCAGCAATCCCCACGCCCGCTGTTTATAATTGTGGGCCACGGCCAACGACAATCGCCTGTCGATCCACCGCGACGGAGCAGGCGCAAAGTCCAGAAAAAGGAATGGGAGCGGGGATGGCGCCAGGCTGCGGTGCTCCCGAGGGCGATATATGCACGGTAAGCGAATGCTTCGGCGACACGCGTCGAAATCCCTGATTTTGGTAATGCTGGCCATCGGAACGGCATGCCAGAAAAAAGAGCCCCCTCCTCCCCCTCCTCCAGAAATTCCCGTGGTCTCCCCCATACAGAGGGATCAGCCCATTCTCCTCGAAGCGATCGGGGAAACCATGGGATCGGTGGACATTCCGATCCGCGCCCGCGTCGAGGGCTATCTGGAGGGCATGTTCTTTGACGAAGGCTGGCCGGTGGAGAAGGACCAGCTGCTGTACACCATCGATCCGCAGCCCTTCGAGGCTGCCGTCGTAGAGGCCAGGGGCCAGCTGGCGGAAGCGCGCACCATGCTGGCGAAGGCAAAATCCGATCTTGACCGTATTCGCCCCCTGGCGGAGATGAAAGCGGTCAGCGAACAGGACCTTGACGGTGCAGTGGCTGAGTATGAAGCCGCCATCGGTGCCGTACAGGCGGCGGAGGCGAGGGTCGAGCAGAAAGAGATCGAGCTTGGCTACACCCGGATTCACTCGCCCATCGACGGCAGGATCGGGCTCTCGGAAGCCAAGGTCGGCGAGTTCGTCGGGAAGCCGCCGAATCCGGTCATTCTCAACTATGTTTCCCAGGCCAACCCCATCCGGGTCCGTTTCTCCATCGACGAGCGCCAGTATCTGCAGTTCGCCAGGCAGTTCATCGAGCTGAGAAATGCGGATGACTCGAAAGATATCGCGGATATCCGGGCCGCTCGCGGCGGCCAGACGCCCCTGGAACTGGTCCTTTCGGATGGCACGGTACACGACCAGCAGGGTTTCATCGTCGCCTACGATGCCGCCGTCAACCCGACGACAGGCACGTTCAGGCTGGAAGCTGACTTTCCCAACCCGGACAACGTTGTGGTGGCGGGCCAGTTCGCCCGGATCAGAGGCGTCTCCGAGACACTGGAGGACGCCATACTCGTACCGCAGAGATGTATACAGGAGCAGCAGGGACTGTTCAGCGTTTTTGTTGTCACGGACGATGGCACGGTGGAACTGCGCCCCGTGCAGCCGGGATACAAGGTTGACCAGCTTCAGGTCATCGATTCCGGGCTGGATGCAGGCGAACGGGTCGTTTTCGAAGGCGTCCAGCGTCTCAGGGACGGCATGAAGATCGTGCCCACACCGGTTCAGATCGACGACACCGGGGCTCCGGTCGAGGACTCTCCGGCAGCAGGAGGCTGACTCGTGGCGGCATTTTTTGTTCGGCGGCCCATCGTGGCCATGGTGATCGCGATCATCATCGTGATCCTTGGCCTGGTCGCCATGGGTCGCCTGCCCATCGCCCAGTATCCCGACATCACGCCACCCCTGGTGAACGTCAGCGGCACCTACACCGGCGCCAACGCCGTCAACGTCGAGCAGTCCGTCGCCACGCCGGTGGAACAGAAGGTCAACGGCGTGGAGGACATGATCTACATGCGGTCCGTCAACTCCAGCGATGGCCGCATGTCCCTGGACGTCTCATTCGAGGTCGGCACCGACCTGGATATGGCAAACGTTCTGACCCAGAACCGGGTATCGGAGGCCGACGCCAGCCTGCCTGAGGAGGTCAAGCGCCTGGGCGTGCCGGTCAAGAAAAAGCTTTCGTTTCCCCTTCTGCTCGTCACCCTGGTATCTCCCGGCGGCACCTACGGCAAGGAATTTCTCGGCAACTACGGCACCATCAACGTGCTGGACGAGCTGGCTCGTATTCGCGGCGTGGGCTTGGCGGAGGTCCTGGGTGGCAGCCTGACGGAGTACGCTATGCGGGTCTGGGTCAAGCCGGACCAGCTGGCCAAGCTGAAACTCACCATTCCGGACATCACCAGCGCTCTCCAGCAGCAGAACGTTTTGGTGCCGGCAGGCCAGATCGGCGGACAGCCCGCTCCCGAAGGCACTCAGCTCACCTACACGGTACAGACCCGCGGACGGCTGGAAACTCAAGAGCAGTTTGGCAATGTCGTGGTGAAGTCGAATCCGGACGGTTCCCAGGTGCTGCTCAAGGACGTGGCCAGGATCGAGCTGGGCACGCAGAACTACACCATGAACATGCGGCTGGACCTGGCCGAAGCCGCAGTCCTGGCCATTTACCAGCTGCCCGATGCCAACGGTCTGGAAGTGGCCCAGAACGTCATCGCCACCATGGAGCGCCTGAAACAGCGCTTTCCGCAGGACCTGGAATATGTGATCTCCCTGGACACCACCAAACCGATCACGGCCGGTATCCGGGAAATCGTGATCACCCTGTTCCAGGCCGTTGCGCTGGTGCTGCTGGTCGTCTACATCTTTCTGCAGAATTTCCGATCCACGCTGATTCCTTCCCTGGCCGTCCCTGTATCCCTGGTGGGCACTTTCGCCGTGTTCCCGCTCCTGGGCTTCTCCATCAACACCCTGTCGTTGCTGGGCCTGGTGCTGGCCATCGGCATCGTGGTGGACGACGCCATCGTGGTGGTGGAAGCCGTGGCCTACAAAATCGAGCGCGGCATGGCGCCCAAGGAGGCCACGCTCGAAGCAATGCGTGAAGTGTCGGGACCCATCGTCGCCACGTCGCTGTCCCTGATCGCGGTGTTCGTGCCGGTGGCCGCCATGGCCGGCATTACGGGCCGTCTCTACCAGCAGTTCGCCATCACCATCGCCATCTCGGTGGCCATCTCGTCGATCAATGCCCTGACCCTGAGCCCGGCCCTGGCGGCCATGCTGCTCAGGCCGCCGAGCGAGGAGAAAGGCTTCATGGGCCGATTCTTCGACCGGTTCAACAAGGGCTTCGAGGTGGCCACCGAGAAGTTCCTGGTCATCGCCCGCTTCTTTACCACCAAGGTCGTCCGGGCCGGCATCGTTCTGGTCGCCTTCGTCATCGGGCTGGTGTTGATCTTCAAGGTCCTGCCTGCCGGTTTCGTGCCGGAAGAGGACCAGGGCTACATCCTGGCCGCGGCCATCATGCCCGACGCCGCGTCGCTGGAACGAACCGACACGGTCATGAAGCAGGCCGAGTCCATCATCGACAGCCTCGACGCCGTTGAGAGCGTGACCGGTGTCTCCGGCTACAACCTGCTGACCGCGACCATCCAGAGCAATACCGGATTCATTTTCGTTCAGCTCAAGGACTGGGACGAGCGACCGGACAAGGCAGACCACTGGTCCAGTATCGTCCAGCGGCTCAATATGGCGTTCGCGACCCAGATCAAGGGCGGGCTGGTGTTCGCCTTCGGACCTCCCGCCATCCCCGGCCTGGGCACCGGATCCGGCTTCAACATCATGCTGCAGGATCGTGGGGGCAACGATCCCTCCTACCTCAGCGAACAGACGGCGCGTTTCCTGCAGGCGGCCAACCAGCGCCCGGAGATTGCCAGGGCGTTCACCCTGTTCCGGTCCGATGTCCCGCAGATCTTCCTGGATATCGACCAGGCCAAGGCTCTCAAGCTCGGCATCAAGCTCGCCGACATCAACACGTCCATAGGCGCCTTCCTCGGTGGCGCCTACGTCAACGACTTCAACCGTTTCGGCAGGTTGTTCAAGGTCTATGTGCAGGCCGAGCCGGAATACCGCACCGAGCCGGAAAGCATCCGCATGTTCTACGTGCGCAATGCCGACGGGGAGATGGTGCCAATGTCCACGCTGGTGAGTGCCACTCGAACCGACGGCCCCGAATTCACCAACCGCTTCAACCTGTTCCGCAGCGCCGAGGTGACGGGCCAGCCGGCACCGGGATACAGCTCGGCACAGGCGCTGGCTGCTCTGGAAGAAGTGGCCCAGGAGACCCTGCCCTCTGACATGTCCTACGCCTGGTACAACATGTCCTACCAGGAAAAAGCGGCAGAAGGCACGGGTGCTGTGGTATTTCTCATGGCCCTGGTGTTCGTCTACCTGATTCTGGCGGCCCAGTACGAAAGCTGGTCGCTGCCCCTGTCTGTCATGCTGGGAACACCCATTGCCATCTTCGGCGCCGTCGGCGGCCTGTATATCGCCCGTTTATTCAGCGAAAGCTACGTCAACAACGTGTTTGCACAGATCGGGCTGGTCATGCTGATCGGCATGGCGGCCAAGAACGCCATCCTGATCGTCGAATTCGCCAAGGAAGAATCCCTCAAGGGGAAGAGCATCTTCGACGCCGCCATGAGCGCGGCCAAGCTGCGATTCCGGCCCATCCTGATGACGGCCTTTTCGTTCATTCTCGGCGTCCTGCCCCTGCTGGTCGCCAGCGGCGCCGGCGCCGAAGCGAGAAAGGTCATGGGCATGACCGTATTCAGCGGCATGCTCATCGCGACGGTGGTGGGTGTGCTCATCGTGCCGGCTCTTTACATCATCATCGAGCGTTACGTGGCTCGAAGCGAGAAGAAACCGGCAGCAGCGCAAGAGGCAACGCCGGCGGAGGGCTCCTGACGTGAGGCGTAGAGCCCTGATCCTCAGCTCCATTCTCGCGGTCGGCGGCTGCACTCTGACGCCGGACTACGAGCGCCCGGAACTGGATGTTCCAGAGGACTACGTGCAGCCGGATCGGGCCGGAGAGTCCATCGCCAATGTCGAATGGTGGAACCTCTTCGAGGACCAGGCGCTGCAACAGCTGATCAACACGGCTCTGGAGGAAAACAAGGATCTCGGGGTTGCCCTGAGCCGTATCGAGTCGGCTCGCCAGGCGGTCACCGCGGTTCGCGCCAACCAGTTCCCCTTCATCAGCATCTCGGGCTTCGCCGGACGCGGCCGCGAAAGCCGGGAGCTCTTCCCGGGAGCCCAGAGCGACGACCTGTATTCCGTGGTCGGCGACCTCTCTTTCCAGGTGGACCTGTGGGGGGAGCTCCGGCGGGCCACAGAAGCGGCACAAGCGGAGCTGCTCGGTACCGAAGCAGCCTATCGCAACGTCACCATTACCCTGGTCTCGGACGTAGCCGGTCTCTATCTGCTGCTGAGGGATCTGGACGAACGACTGCAGATCGCGCGCCGGACCCTCGAGACAAGGCTCGGAAGTTTGAAAATCATCCAGGCCCGCTTCGACAAGGGAACGGTGCCGGAGCTGGACGTCAATCAGGCCCAGATCGAGGTCGCGGTGGCGGAATCTGCCATTGCAACCTTCGAGCGGCAGATCGTCCAGACGGAAAACGCCCTGAGAATACTGCTGGGCCGGAACCCCGGTTCGGTGAGTCGCGGACAATCGCTGGAACAGCAGCGATTCCCGCCGGACGTGCCGGCCGGCCTGCCTTCTGAATTGTTGCAGCGGCGTCCCGATGTAGTCCAGGCCGAGGCCCAGCTGGAAGCCGCCACCGCCCGCATCGGCGTGGCCGAAGCGCTGCGCTATCCATCGATTTTTCTGACCGGCCGACTCGGCGTGGAGAGCACCGACCTGTCCGACCTCAATTCGGACGATGCCGAAACCTGGAATATCGGTGCAAACATCTTCGCCCCGATTTTCAATTCGGGGCAGCTCAAGGCTCAGGCCGAGGCCGCCCGGGCCCGGGCGGAAGAGGCCCTTTTGCGCTATGAGTCGACCCTTCAGCAGGCATTCCGCGAAGTCGAGGACGCCCTGGTGGCGGTTCGAACCTACAAGGACGAATACGAAGCGCAGTCCCGCCGGGTCGTGGCGGCCCGGAACGCGGCCCGGCTGTCCCGGGCGCGTTACGACGGTGGCGTCGTCGATTACCTGGAGGTGCTGGACACGGAGCGGACCAAGTTCGATGCGGAACTCGCCCAGTCACAGACCCTGCAGCTTTATTTCAACTCCATCGTCCAGCTCTACAAGGCACTGGGCGGCGGCTGGGTGACGGAAGAATAGAGCAGGCGGGGTAGCCGTCGCCGGTCCGCCCGATCGGCGTGACAAAGCCAGGGATCCGGCTTGACTCGATCCTTATTTCTTGCGGCGGGATGGCCGGGTCAGATGGACCCGCCCGGGCTTGCCGCTGCGTCTCTGATTGAGATTGACGACGATATCCTCGACGGCCTCGGTCACGGCCGCCAGGCTGCCCTGCCGATAACCGACGATGCGGTTGGCGCCCTGGTTGATGACGTACTTGTACCAGTTACCGCCTTCCGTGCCGGCGGGAGCCTTGGTCTTCTTCAGGGAGGCCATTTCGAATGGCCCGTTCTCCACGGTATCCGTGCTGGCTCGCTTCGCAGTTTCTGCCATGTAAAAGTCCTGTTTCGAACTGAGTCAACGGCGGTATGGTCTTGATTTTGCGCGATCCATGCAGATCGTGCCGGGGTCTGCGGTCTGAATCAGGCCCCGTATACCGCGCCAAGCTCTCAATTATACCAGATCGGTACGCCCGGCCCGGCGGCCGCGGCGGATGTGTTCTTGAAGCTCTTTACTGGCCGCTCGTTCCGGCGGAATTCCCGGCGGGAGCACCCGCCCCATCTTCCGCGGACTCCTCGGTGAAGAGATGACAGTTGACGAAGTGGGGAGAAGACGCTGTGCCCATATTGACCCGGGGCGGAATGATCTCCCTGCAAACCGGCATGACTTCGGGACAACGGGTATGGAAAGGACAGCCGCTTGGGGGGTCCATCGGCGACGGAACGTCGCCGCCTAGAATAATGCGTTTCGATTTCTTTTTCGGGTCGGGAACGGGGATCGCCGACATCAGCGCCCGCGTGTAGGGATGCCGCGGCTCGTGGTACAGACTTCCGGCGGAGGCAAATTCCACGAGTTGGCCAAGATACATGACACCGACGTCGTCGCTGACATGCTGGATGACCGCGAGATCGTGGGATATGAAAAGAAACGAGATGTCGTGCTCCCGCTGAAGGCGGGCAATCAGGTTCAAGACCTGGGACTGGACGGAAACGTCCAGCGCGGATACCGGCTCATCGGCCACGATGAACTCCGGGTTCAGGGCAAGGGCCCTGGCGATGCCGATGCGCTGGCGCTGACCGCCGGAGAACTCGTGCGGATATCGGGAGAGCACCTGCTTTCTCAGGCCCACCACGTCCAGCAATTCCTCCACCTGCTTCTGCCGTTCCCTGGAGGTGCCGATCCCGTGCACGTCCAGGGGCTCCTGGATTGTCTGGGCGACCGTTCGCCGAGGGCTGAGAGAGGCATAAGGATCCTGGAAGATGATCTGCATTTTGCGACGCCTGGCGGTGAGCTGCTCCCGTCCCAGCCGCGTCAGCTCCTCCCCGTCCAGGAAAATCTGTCCCGCGGTGGGTTCATGGAGCCTGAGCACCGCCCGTCCCAGTGTCGACTTGCCGCAGCCGGACTCTCCCACGAGACCCAGCGTTCTTCCTCTCTCCAGGCTGAAACTGACTCCGTCCACGGCCTTGACCTGCGCCACGACGCGGCGCAACAGTCCGCCGCGGACGGGGAAGTATTTCTTCAGATCGATGACTTTCAGCAGCTCGCTCACGGGTTCTTTTCTCTCACGCAAACGGGTGATAGCAGGCCACACTGCGGTCCCCGCTGCCCTCCACCGGCTCCAGCAGAGGTTTCTCCTGATTGCACCGATCGGTCATCCGCGAACAGCGGTCGGCGAACCGGCACCCGGGAGGCAAGTGCAGCAGGTCCGGCACCATCCCCGGGATAATCGGCAGCTGCTTCATTTTCTGCTCGCGTAGCCGCGGGATCGATTCCAGCAGGCCCTTGGTGTAGGGGTGACGAGGATGCTCGAAAAGCTCTTCTATCGGGGCCGTCTCGATAATGTTGCCGCAGTACATCACGATGGCCCGATCGCAGCTCTCGGCCACGACACCCAGATCGTGTGTCACCAGGATCATCGACATATGGAACTCGTCCTGCAGCTTGACGATCTGCTCCATGACCTGGGCCTGGGTCGTCACGTCCAGGGCTGTCGTGGGCTCGTCGGCCACCAGCAGTTTCGGGTCGCAGGACAGGGCCATGGCGATCATCACCCGCTGACGCATGCCGCCGGAGAGCTGGTGCGGGTATTCATCGATTCGCTTTCGGGGCGCCGGAATCCCCACCTTGTCGAGCATATCGATGGCCTGCGTCCGGGCCTGGCTACGGGTCAGGTTCTTGTGGCGGCGAATGACGTCCACCATCTGGTTGCCGACCGTGAAGACCGGATTCAGCGCCGTCATCGGCTCCTGGAAGATCATGGAGATGTCGGCACCCCGCATGGCCTGCATCTCCTTTTCGGACAGCCGGGTAATGTCCTTCCCACGGAAATTGATGCTGCCCTGGACGATGCGTCCCGGAGGCATCGGTATCAGCCTCAGCAGGGTCAGGCCGGTCACCGTCTTTCCGCAGCCGGATTCGCCCACGATGCCAACCGTCTCGTTGGGGTACACGTCGAAGCTGATGTTGTCCACTGCCCGCACAGGCCCGTGGCGGGTGTTGAACTCGACGACCAGATTCTTGACGCTGAGAAGCGGCGTGGCATTCGTATCGTTCATCAGGCCGCCACCTTTTTCGGGTCCAGCGCATCCTGAAGAGCATCGGAAAACATGTTGAAGGCCATGACCAGGCCAAAGAGGAAGACGGAGGCCCAGACGAAATTGTTGAAGAAGCCCGCCAGGACTTCCTGGGTCGACTCGGCGATCATCAGGCCCCAGCTGACGCCGTCCTGGACACCGAGACCCAGGAAGCTGAGGATGACTTCGGACTTGATGGCCGCCACGAATACGATGGTCGCCTGCACCAGGAGGATATGAAACGTGTTGGGGAGTATGTGCCGGTAGATGATCACCAGCTGCGGGACTCCGATGGCCCGGGCCGCCTCTACGAACTCGAAATTCTTCAGCTTGATCACCTCGCCCCGCACCAGCCGCCCGGTGGTGGTCCAGAACGTGGACACCATGGCGATATGCATGGCATAGGGATTGCCTGCCAGGGCGAAGGCCACCGCGGCCACGAAGAGATAGAACGGGATGGAGTCCAGCACGCCCTTGAGCCACAGGATGATCTCGTCGATCCAGGTGCCGCTGAAAAAGCCGGCAAGGGCGCCGAGCAACGCGCCGATGATCGTCGACAGAACCGCCACCACCAATCCGACCTCGAAGGCCGTCTTGGTGCTGTACAGGGCCCGCTGGAATATATCCTGGCCAATGATGTTGGTGCCAAAGGGATATTCCGCGGACATGGGCGCCCATTTCGGA
>JASFOT010000009.1:0-15941 GCA_050116375.1 Gammaproteobacteria bacterium
GTCAGTTCCTCGGTGCATGGCTGGGGCCCATTCTGATCATCGGCGTAATTTTTGTCCTCCATGAGGCCTATGGCCTCGGCAGCGAGAAACTTCCGGCGCCCCAGGGCCAGGCGCTGGCCAGCATGATCCAGGGCATCCTCGGCGGTGAGATTCCGGTCGAGAAATATCTTGCCGGGGCAGGGCTCGGGGCGCTCCTGAGCGCTGCCAGCGGCGGTCTCGGTATCACCGTGGGCCTGGGTTTCTATCTTCCCTTCAATATCGTGCTCACATACAGCCTCGGGACCCTCATCAGGCTGGCCTGCGATGCACGACTGGGACGTGCCTTCAGCGAGGACACAGGCATCCCGATTGCCGCCGGGCTGATCGTAGGGGAAGCCCTGGTCGGCGTCGGCTTTGCCATCCGGGCTGTGTTCGGAACCTGAGGAGAGCGAAAAAATGTCGAGAGCGGGATTCATGCTGACTTCGGCGGGTTTTCTGGGAGGCGCGTTCCTGACCTCCCTGGATCCAGGCGAGGTTCGCTGGGGGCTTTTCATCCCCTGTCTCCTGGTGGGCGCCATCGGCGTATTTCTGATCAAGCAGCACTCGAGACAGCACGCCCGCTCCGACGAGACGCTGGCCAGCAATCGCAGTCACATCGAGGAGAGTCTGGACTCCATTCTGGGGCAGTTGAGAGAGCTCGACCGGGACAAGGCGAACATTCCGCCCTACGAGCTGAGGTTCGAAATCGATCATCGTTTCCGCTCAGACCTCAATCGCTTTGTCGATGCGCGCGAGAGTCTGACCCACCTGTACGGCCTTCAGGCCTACGCCGACATCATGAGCGCTTTCGCTGCGGGCGAGCGTTATCTGAACCGGGTCTGGTCGGCGTCCGCAGACGGATATGCCGACGAGGCCATGGACTACATCGACCGGGCCCGACAACAGTTCGAGGAAGCTCGCGCGAAACTCGCGCAGGCCCACGCCGGCGCGGCAGCGGCACGGGAAAATACCGGGTAATGGTTGGCTCCGGGAGGGCCGTCTGCACGTTTTATTGCCGGCCCGTTCCCGTCTCCACAGGAGGGTAGATTTCCTGTTGTACTTGATGTTATTTATTTCAGAGGGTTAGACTCGCTGCTTAAAGTCGGATAATAATATAGGCCTACAGGGGGACTAGGCATGTACGATCCGGACAGAGGTATCGGACTGGCGCCGTTCGATGCAGAACAGGACAGCAAATTTTTCTACCGGGGCTTTCAGCATGGTTCGGCGCTGAGTTTTCTCGACCATGCCCTGAAATCCGATGAAACGGTGGTGGCTCTCACCGGCGGCAACGGAACCGGCAAGAGAACGACCCTGAGGCGCTTCCTCGAAGAGGAGGGGGGTCGCTTCCGGAGCGCTTACCTGGAAGAGGTTCCGGACAATGGCCACGATTTTCTCGTGGCTGTGCTCCAGGCATTCGGATTCGGGCCGGTGGAGGCGGAACGCAGCGAACTGCGCAATCTGCTGAGCGTTTTCCTGGTCCAGGTACAGCAGGAAGGCCAGAAACTTCTCTTGCATCTCCACAATCCCTCGGTCCTGTCCGACGACGTGGCGGAGGAGCTCCTCTGGTTAACCGGGGACCAGGCCAAAAGCGGGTCGATTCGCCTGATCCTGACCGGGTCCGAGGACCTGGACCGGATCCTGGACTCTCCGCGCATGGCGGTCCTGGCGGACCGGCTTCGACTCCGGCACCGTCTGCATCCCCTGAGCGCGAGGGAAGCCCACGAATATCTTCAGTTCCGGCTCTCAGCCGCCGGATGCGGGAGTCCTGCCAATGTTTTCCCGCCGCTGATCGCCACCGCGATCTACGCAGCCTCGACCGGCGTTCCCGCCATCATGAACAAGCTGTCTGCGGAGCTTCTCGAGTCCACCAGAGGCAAGGATGGAGAGCGGCTCGACGTGGATCTGGTGCGGAACCTGGCAGCCAAGATGGGGCTGGCCGGCGTGGATGCGGTCGGTGTCGAGTGCCGGCTGGTTATCTCACTGGAAGGCGAGACCTTTCTCGAGGTGCCGGTGGCTCGGGACAAATTGCTGATAGGTCGGCACAGCTTCAACGATATTAGCCTGCGCGACAATTCCGTTTCTCGTCATCACGCCATCATCGTGCCCGACGGCGGCGCGTGGGTCATTGTGGACCTCAACAGCACCAACGGGACCGCAGTCAATGACAGGCCGGTCAGACAACAGGCCCTTTCGGACGGCGACGAGATTCGTATCGGTCGTTTCGACCTTCTTTTCCAGGGCGGAGTCGCCAGCGGCCCCGGTCAGCCGCCGGAAGACGCCGACATGCGGAAGACGGTGGTTCTTGGAGAGAACGCCAAGGTGCTCAGCTGATCCCCTCCACCAGGAACATGCGGAGCTGATCGGACAGCCGTTTGCAGGCGGTTGTCTGGGTAGGCGCGATCAAGGGGACCGGCACCACCACGGCGGGCATGAAGGACATTCCGTTAACGTCTGTCGAGACCATGCCCGCGGACGCAAGCTGCTTCATGTCCCAGACAGAGGCCTCGTAGTCCGAATCCTTTTCCCACCACATCAGGCCGAAGCAGCCGCCCGCCCCGGGGCCCACGGAGCAGCTGATATTGCCTCCGCCCTCCAGTGCTTCGGTCGAACCTTCGATCCAGACGATATAGCGCACACCGGTGTCCACGAACCGCTGTGCGACGGCGCTGTCTGACAGAAGCTTGGGAATTTCGGCGGGGGATCTGGGAGCGGTTCGGGGTTCGAACCACGGGTAAAAACTATCCCGGAACTCGTCATCGGAAATGACCGGCAGCGGCTGGGAGCCTTTCGACAGGTTCTTCCCCAGGCAATCGATAAAGTCCGATTCCGTGTAATTGCCGTTGTGATATGTCCGGGCCAGGATCACGACGGCCTCGCCTTCGCCCATACCGGTCAGGGTGTGGCGGCTCTGCTCTATGTGGGCGGTCATGCACCCTCCGAGCGCCAGAGCCACCAGAAAAATCATGCAGTTCCGAGATATGGTCAGAAACATCAGGCCCTCCTATCTCTGCTTTCCCGGTCGGCGCGCTTTCAATTTGAGCCGTGCTGCTTCCTCGCGCATCCACTCGCGAATTCGAGGCTCATCGTCGAAGTACAGGGAGACGTAAGCACCGGCGTCCCTCATTGCCATGGTCGTTGCGTCAGCCAGCGACTCGTCTGCGCCGAATAACTTGTGGCGGCTCACACCATATGCCCGAACGGGCCAGGAGGTAATGAGATCTCCCTCGGGTGTCATCACCTTGATCCGATAGGTAATCCAGACCGTGAAACTGTGCGTGTCCCAGTCCGCCGGGGTTGCGAATTCATAAGACTCTACCTCGGGCTGGACGACCAAGTCGACCCTCCGGGCGAGCGCGCGGGGGGATTCCTTACCGTCGAGGGGGACCGTCTCGGTAAAAATGGAGCCGAATACCGAGTTGAACATGGCGACGTTGGCCGAACCCATGGTGACGACCCACTTGTGTTCCCCGGGGATCGACTCGGTATGCGTGTAATTCGAAAAATCTTCCGTGTAAAGAATTCCGGCGGTCAGGCCCAGATCGCTGACGACCGGCGAGGGGAACAGGTCCGGAACCGGGGCGGTGGTGCTGCATGCGGCAAGGCCGAGGCTTATGGCGAGAGCCGTCGCCCTTGTCACGTGCCTCCAGTTTCCCATCCAGACGCCCCCGCTGAAAATCCAGGACAGGGCGCGGTCGGTCCGGCCCTCCGATTCTTTGATCATCGATTATGATTCATGTTCCCCTGGATGCACGCAAGGCTCATGCCGGGACATCCGGGGGGCCAGGAGTTGCGTGTTGTTGTCAGAATTCCTCAACGGGTTCGGTAGCGTCGAGTTGCTCCAGGAGGTTGATGGCGACCACCAGGAAATCCGAATCGGTCACGATTCCTTCGAGCTCGCCGTCCAGCACTACTGCGAGACTGCCCACCCCGAGTGACCGGAGTCGGAGTCCGGCGTCGAGGACGCTGACCCTGGGGTCTACCGTCATGACGGGCGCGGACATGATCTCGTTCACCGGCCGATTGTCCGGAATCCCCGCGGCCCCGGGCGCTTTCGGCGCTGTGGCAGCCAGGATGTCCCTGTGAGACACCATGCCGACCAGTTCGCTGGATTCATCGATTACCGGTATGTGCCTGATGTGGTTTTCCGACATCAGGCGTGCGCTCTCGGAAATCGGAGTGGTCGGCAATACCGTGATCAGATCCCCCCGTGGAGTCATGATCTCTCGAATGCCGATCATGGTCGTGTTCTCCGTTTTCCAGGCCCCGGAAGGAGACCAGGCTGCTGTGTCAACTCCCTTTATACGGACTCCCGGGCCGTTCTCGCATTGATCTGGGTCAATGCGTGGGTGACAGCGCATTGACTCATGTCAACTCTGATGCCGCGGGGCGCCCGGCCTGACGGTGCCGGCCGGGCCGTGTTAACCTCGTTGACTGATCCTTCATCTGTTGGCAACCGGAGAAAATCATTGGCAGCAGAGTTCGAGAAAAAGGTCGCGGAGATCCGCGAATCCTTCGATTTCTTCGATCGCGACAACAACGGTCTGATCGACTTCGACGAGTTCCGCTCCCTACTCAAGACCGTCAATCCTGACGCAACCATCAGTCAGGCGGCAGAGGGGTTCTCCATGACCGACACCAACAGCGACGGCTACGTCGATCTCGACGAGTTTATCGCCTGGTGGCGGTCAAGCTGGTGGGAGTACTGAGCCCGGCTAATCCTCTGGCGGAGACTCGTAGCGTGCCACCAGGTCCTGCTGGATGTTCGGCGGTACCGGCTCGTAGCGGCTGAAAGCCATGGTAAAGGTGCCGGCGCCGCCGGTCATGGATTTCAACTGGGACTGATAGTTCTGGAACTCGGCGAGCGGTGCCTCGCCATGAACAACCACCCGATCGCCGGCCAGCGTAGTGTTGCCGAGTATCCTGCCTCTCCTGGAGGAGAGATCGCCGGTCACGTTGCCCATGGAATCCGAGGGGATGGTGATATCCACCGTCACCATCGGCTCGAGCACGATGGGCCTGGCATTGCCTACTGCCTTCAGGAAGGCTTTCTTGCCCGCCGTCACGAACGCGACTTCCTTGGAGTCCACCGGGTGGTGCTTGCCGTCGTACACCGTGACCCGGAGATCCTGGATCGGGAACCCGGCAATGGCCCCCGACTCGAGCGCCTGTCTGACGCCTTTTTCGACAGCGGGAATGAACTGGCCGGGGATGGCTCCGCCAACCACCTGGTTGGCGAACTCGAAGCCTTCGCCGCGCGGTAACTTCTCCACGCGGAGAAAAACCTCGCCGAACTGCCCGGCACCACCAGTCTGTTTCTTGTGGCGATGGTGGCCCTCTGCGGAGCCGTTGATGGTCTCCTTGTAAGGAATGCTTGGCGGGTGAGTGACGACTTCCGCGTTATAACGCTCTTTCATCTTCTCCAGCACCATTCGCAGGTGCAGGTCACCCATGCCAAGCACGACGGTCTCGTTTGTGGTGGCGCGATGCTCCACCTTCAGACAGGGGTCCTCTGCGCTCAGCCGGTTGAGCGCGTCGGAAATTTTCTGCTCGTCACCCCGGCGGGCCGGCTCGATGGCCAGTCCCATCATAGGCGGGGACATGGCCGCCGGACGCAGATGATAATTATCCTCGTCGTGGGAGTCGTGGAGCACCGAGTCGTACTGGATTTCCTCCACCTTGGTGACGGCGCAGATGTCCCCCGGACCGGCGGAGGGCATTTCGTCTGTTTCCTTGCCCTGCAGCCGGTACAGATGGGAAACCTTGAATGGCTTGCGCGCATCCCCGATATAAAGCTGTGTATTCGGCGTCACCGTGCCCTGGTGAATACGGAAAACCCCCATGCGTCCCACATAGGGATCCACGACGACCTTGAAAACGTGAGCGATCACGTGGGCATCGGGATCTGCCGTCACCTGGACGGGTTCGGCGTTTTCGCCCTCGCCACGGAGAAACGGCGGCGGATTCCCTTCCGAGGGATTGGGGAGCAGTTTGATAATGACGTTTAGCAGCGCATCCAGCCCGGCGCCGGTTTCTGCCGACACAAAACAGACCGGCATGAGGTGACCTTCGCGAAGAGCCTTTTCGAAAGCGTCATGCAGCTGTTCGGGCTTGACGTCGTCGGGGGACTCCAGGTACGCCTCCATCAGTTCCTCGTCCACTTCGACGACCTGGTCGATAATCTGTTCGTGGGCGGCCGCTATGGAGGAGAAATCCGTCTCGCCACCCTCCGGCGCGAAGAAACAGTCAAACACGGTGGAACCGCCTTCCGCCGGAAGATTGAGGGGCAGGCAGCGATTCCCGAAAACGTCCTGGATCTGGGAAAGCAGCTGATCGAGCTTCTCGGGTTCCATGTCGATCTTGTTGATCACGATCATGCGACACAGGCGGCTGGCTTTGGCTGCCTCCATCAGCCGGCGGATCCCGGTCTCGATGCCCGCCTGTGCGCTCAGCACCAGGGCCGCCGTCTCGACGGCCGGAAGGACGCTGATGGATCGACCGATGAAGTCCGGGTATCCGGGCGTGTCGACCAGGTGAACACGGATACCCTTGTGCTCGAAATGACAGATCGCCGTTTCGAGGCTGTGCATGAGTTCGCGTTCTTTCGGGTCGAAGTCGCAGACCGTCGTGCCGCGGTCAATGGCGCCGGCAGCCTTGATAGCTCCGGTTTTTGCCATCAGGCTCTCTGCGAGCGATGTCTTGCCCGCCCCGGCAGGTCCGACCAGGGCGATATTCCTTACCGATTCAACTTTATTGTCTGTCACGATTGCGGGCCCTTTCTTTTCGAATTGGGTTCAGCCCGTTAAGGGTCAAGACCGCAAGGATATCACCGTCCGCGCGCCGGTTGCCTCATCCCGTTTTCGATACCCGGACTGGCGTTCCCGGGCCCCATTGGCGCCGGTCCCGGGCGCTTGCGCGCGGGAGCGCGATCTCCAGTAGCCCGAAGGAATTGAAGATGGCCACCGTTTCTCCGGGTCGGGCCTCACCGTAGGCGCGGACGAGGCGGGCGGTCTGGGCCTCCACGCTCACTGTCGCGTCGTTCCACTCCTTCGGCAGGGGACCGGGAATGTTGGTGGAAAGATTGCCGAAGTGGTCGGCAAACAGGATCTCCCCGGTGAGAGAGGCATCCTTGCGGATGGGTCGGGGCAGCGCGGAGGGCACCAGTTCGGGGTCGGGCGACCCCAGGCTATCCGGGGCCGCGTTCGCCGAAGCCAGCATCGCGGCCACCGGGGCAAAAATGTCACGTCCGTGGAAGGTGGTGGAGGCGATATCGAGATCCAGCGCCTCGGGATCCAGCCGCCAGGCGGTCCAGCTGTCCAGATGGGAAACGAGTTCTGCCGCCAGTCCGTTGTCAGGCGCAATGAAAGCATGGCACCGGGCCTGGATACAGACGATGTTCCGGTCCGTTCCGACGCCGGGATCGACCACCGCCACATGCACAGTCCCCTCTGGAAACCAGTGGTGACACAGACCCAGCCACAGACCGGCAATCTCACCCCGAAAAGGCGGCACCGCGTGGCACAGGTCAACGACGCTGGCGTCCCCGAAATGACGCTTTATCACACCCTTCATGATTCCTGCGAAGGGATCCTGCAAACCGAAATCCGTCGTCAGGGTGATGAGGCCGCAGGGGTTGAAACTGGTGGCGGACCGATTCATCGGCCCGATGATATGCCCGGCGAGGTTCTTCGTGCAGTCCCGGATTTCCAGAGGCGACACTAACGCAAAAAATTAATTATTTTAAACAATTGGTTATACAGGTTAATTAATGTGAATAATAGTAAATATTCTGACCGGGAGGCTTGAAAACCATCGTGCCGGCACAATCTTGGCTACCGGTGGTCCAAAAGAAGAGGTGTTCTCGAAATACAACGGTATGAGCGCGAGTATTACATTGCAGATCGACGTGGTTTCCGACCTGGTGTCCCCCTGGTGCTACCTTGGCATGCGGCGGATGGAGCAGGCCCTGTCGGCACTTCAGGGCGCCAGTGATCCGCAACTGCACTGGCGGCCCTTCGAAATCAACCCGGCACTCCCCAAAGACGGTATGGACGTCGATCGATATCTGGCATCGGTGTTCGGCTCGCCGGAAGCGGGACGTGCCGTCCTCGACCAGGTGGCGAATCTGGGTGAGCAGGAAGGTATCCGCTTCGATTTCAATCGGGTGCGGGCGGTTCCCAACACCATGGACGCTCATCGCCTCATACTGATGGCCACGGACGAGGGACGCGGGTCGCGTATGGCGCACCGCCTGTTCCGGGGCTTTTTCGAAGAGGGTCTTGATATTGGTCGCGCGGGAGTCCTGACGGATCTCGGACTGGAGGCTGGCCTGGAACTCGATTCGATCCGGGAATGCCTCTCTTCGGATCGCTACAGGGACATGGTGCGGGTCACCGAATCCCAGGTCAGGCAATCGGGGCTGACGGGGGTGCCGAGTTTCATTATCAACGGGCGAGTCGCGGTCAGCGGGGTGCACGAGCCGGCGGTGCTGGTGTCAGTCATAGAAAAGGCCCTTTTCGGAGAGCTTCCCGAAGACCCCGAGCCCGGACAGCTTCATTAGGCGCCGATCAGGGCTACCACGGACCCGGTGCAGCACGTCGCAAGTGTCCCGCCGACGATACTGCGCAGGCCCAGGTCCACGATTTCTGCGCGCCGTTCCGGGGCCATGGTGGTGAGACCACCAATGAGGATTCCCAGGCTGCCGAAATTGGCGAAACCGCAAAGGGCGTAGGTCATGATCAGCCGGCTCCGCGGACTGAGCTGATCCGGGGGGACCTGCCCCAGATCGATGTAGGCCAGGAATTCGTTGAGAACCGTCTTGGTGCCCAGCAAGGCGCCGGCGACCGCTGACTGGTCCCAGGGAATGCCCATCAGCCAGGCGAGGGGAGACATCAGGAAACCCAGCACTCGCTGCAGGCTGAGCGGTTCGCCGTGGAAATCGGGAAGGATTCCCAGCCCGATATTGACCAGTTTGACCAGCGCGACGAGGACAAGAAGCATCGCGACCACGTTGAGATAGAGCGCGAGGCCGCTCTGGGTGCCCTGGGTGACGGCATCCATAGTGCTTGCGTAGCGCGGCGGCGTCAGGGCATCTCCAGCATCCTCCCGCTCGCCCGGCACCATGATACGGGCGATCATGACGGCTGCCGGCGCGCTGATCACCGATGCCACTACCAGGTGGCCGGCGGCTCCCTCGATCACGGTCTCGATGAGAGTCGCGTAGATGAAAAGCACCGTGCCGGCAATAGTCGCCATGCCCGAGCACATGACCACGAACAACCCGCTGCGACTCATGGTGGCCAGGTAATGCCTCACGAACAGCGGAGCCTCCACCATGCCGACGAAGATGTTGGCCGCCGTTCCAAGACCGACGGCGCCACCGATACCGAAAGGCTTCTGGAGCAGGCGGGAAAACCCGCGAACCACTATCGGCAGCACTTTCCAGTAGGTCAGGACCGCTGTCAGTGCGCTGACCACAAGGATCAGCGGCAGGATCTGGAAAGCCAGCACAAGCGTGCTGGATCCCTCGCTCATCTCGAACGGAGGCAGCCCCCCGCCCAGGTATCCGAAAACAAAAGTCGTCCCGGCTTCGGTCGCGTCCTGCAATCCGGCGACCAGTCGATTGACGGAGTTGACGAGTTTTCTCGCCGGCTCCAGGTGTAGCAGCAGAACAGCCAGAACGATCTGCAGACCGATCCCGGCAACCACCTCCCGTACCGGCAGCCGTCTGCGATTCTCGCTGCACAGCATCGCAAGCCCACAGAACACAGCGAGGCCAAGGGCAGCCTGCAGGGAAAGAGACATGTCGGCTCATCCGGACGGCAGGAACATCCGAACATACTAACCTCATCTGCACATTCCGGACTTGAATCCGCCCGGATCCGCAGATGAGGGTAACCGTGTCAGTCCGCCCCTCCGGCGGCGCCCGCCCGATCGGCGACAGGGTGGTGATGACGCGGTAGAATGCGCGGGTTTCAGGGGATTCCAGGTTTGACATGAAGATTCTTCTGGTCGAAGACAATGAAATGAACAGGGACATGCTGTCCCGGCGCCTCTTGCGGAAGGGCTTCGAGGTGGTGATTGCCGTTGACGGCAAGGAAGGCGTGGACATGGCGTCCAGTGAATCGCCGGATATTATTCTGCTGGACATGAGCCTTCCGGTCATGGACGGCTGGGAAGCGGCCGGACACCTGAAAACGAATCCCGAAACTCGCGAGATACCCGTGCTTGCGCTCACGGCCCACGCCATGGATGGCGACCGGGAAAAGGCCATCGAGGCCGGCTGCGACGATTACGACACCAAACCGGTCAATTTTGCGAGGCTGCTGGAGAAAATAAACGCTCTGACCCAGAGCGCCGCCTAGCAAATGCGGGGTAGCGGATCGTCCTCCAGCTCTTCCAGAATTCTCTCGCCGCCGATCTCCGTCACCATGGTGACGGCATGGGGTCCGGTGACAATCTCGCCGATCATGGCGGCCTCCGACCCGAGGTCAAGAGCCCGCCAGGCGCTGAGTACCTGATCCGCCGCCGCCGGGTCCGCAACGGCCACCACCCGGCCTTCGCATGCCAGGTACAGGGGATCGTAGCCCAGCATGTCGCAAACCGACTGAACCGGATCCCGTATCGGCAGCGCAGGCCCGTCGAGACGTACTGACAGGTGGGAGGCCTTGTGGATTTCGTGGGCAACGGTGGCCAGCCCTCCTCGGGTGGGATCGCGCATGAATTTCAGGCCTTCGATAGCTCGTACCGCCCGCGTCAGGGGCAGGACGCTCGCCGCGTCTGACTTGAGATCACCCCGCAAACCGAATTGCTCCCTGGCGAGCATGACCGCGATGCCGTGGTCTCCCACCGGCCCGCTCACCACAATGCGGTCACCTTCTTGTATTCGGTGGAGCCCCAGATCGAGGCCCGCCGGTCGCACACCGATACCCGTTGTCGCCAGATAGATGCCGCCGCCTTCGCCGCGGCGCACGACCTTGGTGTCCCCCGCAATCACACGAACATCGCTGTCCCGGGCCGCGATGCCCAGTGCGCCGATGATGCGGTCCAGGAGAGCCACTTCCAGGCCCTCCTCGATAAAGCAATTGAGGGAAAAATATCTGGGATCGGCGCCGGCGACAGCCAGATCATTGATGGTGCCGTGAGCCGCCAGTGATCCGATATTCCCCCCCGGGAATTCCAGCGGCTGGACGGTAAAACCGTCCGTGGAAATCAGCACGTCTCCTTCCGGCAGGCCGGGGACGAGCGCCGCGTCAGCGCGCGTGTCCAGATCCGGGTTGGCCAGGTGACGGGCGAACATTTCCTGGATGAGTTCCTGCATGAATCGTCCGCCGTTGCCGTGGGCCAGCGCGATATGGGTCTCCTGCACAACCAACTCCTCTATTGCCGATCGGGTCCCGGGGTCAGTGACGAGACCGGTTGCCGCGCCGCGTATTCTACGACTTGCCCGGCGCAAAGACCCCCGTCGTTCACCGGCAGTTCGTCGTCTATATCGACCTGGAGGCCCCGTTCCTCGAGCGCAGCCCTGGCGAGTTCGGTCAGCAGCCGGTTCTGGAAGACGCCGCCCGTCAGCGCGATCCGGCTGACGGCGCTGCTCCTGCCGATGGCCTCGGCCTGATCGGCCAGGTTAGTGGCCAGGCTGGCGTGGAAGCGGCCGGCCCGCACGGAAACCGGAAGTTCCTCGTCGAGAAGCAGGTCGATCAGCGGTTCCCAGTCCGTCACCCATTCGCCGGAAAGTCTCTCCAGGGGCAGGTTGACCGGTTCCGCATTGTCGAGATCCGCGACGGCTTCGAGCTGCATCGGGCCCTGTCCCTCGAAGCTGGCAACCTGCACCAGTCCCGTGAGAGAGGCGGCCGCATCGAAAAGTCGCCCGACGGCCGTGGTCTCGGACGCGTTGATCTTCCGATCCCAGGCTTCCTTCGCCAGGCGCCAGTCGCTGTCGACGATCGGCCGCCAGGCCCGGCCGCTCTCCCAGCAAATGGCGGCAGCGCTGCGCCACGGTTCCCGGCCGGCCCGATCACCGCCGGGAAGCCGGAAGGATCGCAGCCTGCCGGCGCGTCTCCATTGGCCGGGCCGGCCCAGCAAGGTCTCGCCGCCCCATAGCGTCCCGTCCGGTCCATAGCCGACCCCGTCCCAGGCAAAGACGATGCCGGTCGTCTCGGCGGGCCAGTGACGTGCTGCTGCGGAGGCGTGAGCGAAGTGATGGGGCACCAGCGTGAGGGGAAGCCCGCTCTGCCTGGCCCAGCGGTGAGTGGCGTAGTCCGGGTGGGCATCCGCGATGACAGACTCGGCTCGCACGCCGTACAGAGTCTGCAGGTCGGTAACCACCTGCTCGAAGACCCGGACGCTGCGTGCGCTGCCCATGTCCCCGATGTGAGGTGATATGACCACTCGATCCCCCCATCCGAGCGCGATGGTGTTTTTCATGTGTCCGCCCACTGCCAGCACGGGCGCCGTCAGGGGCTGTGCCAGGCTGAGTTCCACCGGCGCGACGCCCCGTCCGAGCCGAAGGGGGCGCAGTTGACCCGCCACCCGGCGAAAGACCGAATCGTCCGCCGGTCGAACGATGGGCCTGTCGTGATGAAGATATCCGTCGACGACCCGGGCGATACGGGCCTCGACCTCATCGGCTTCGGTCAGTACGGGTTCGCCGCTGATATTTCCGGAAGTGGCGATCAGGGGGCCGCCGAACTCGCTCGTCAGAAGGTGATGCAGCGGGCTGTAGGGAAGCATGACGCCGATTTCCCCCAGGCCCGGAGCTACGAGATCCGAAAGCGATCCGCCGCTGCGCTTTTTTATCAGGACGATGGGCCGGTCAGGACGGATCAGGCGCTGGGCTTCGGATGCCTCAGGGTCGGTTTCACGGCGCACGGCCTCGAGTCCGTCATCTCCGGTCATCGGGAACATCACCGCCAGGGGCTTGTCGGGCCGGGGCTTGGTGGACCGCAGACGCTTAACGGGTTCGTCGGAGCGGGCATCGCAGACGAGGTGATAGCCGCCGATGCCCTTGACGGCGATCACCGCGCCGGACCGCAGGCTTTCGACACAGGCAGCCATCGCCGCCTCGTTACCGGTCACGCACCGCTGCCCGTCAGCAAAGACCAGAGAAGGGCCACAGACGGGACAGGCCACCGGTTCGGCATGAAACCTACGATCTGCCGGATCCCGGTACTCCTCGAGGCATGACTCGCAGAGGGGAAACTCCGCCATGGACGTGTTCGGTCGATCATAGGGCATGGCCCGGATCAGCGTGTACCTCGGCCCGCACTGGGTGCAGTTGATGAACGGATAACGGTAGCGCCGATCGGACGGATCCTTGAGTTCCCTGACGCAGTCGTCACAGGTGAAATAATCGGGCGGTACATGGATGCGGGCCTCGCTGCCGGAGGCGCTATCGATAATCCGGAATACCGTTTCCGTCGGCTCGGAAGTGTCCGTGGCAGATTCAAGACTGGGGCGTGACAGGGGAGGGGCCCGCGATACCAGTTCCTGCTGGAACTCGTCTAGCGTGCCTGCCGGCCCCTGCGCCAGGATTTCCACCTCGCCGAGCTGGTTCTGAACCCAGCCCTTGATTCCGAACTCGGAAGCCAGGCGGAAGACATAGGGTCTGAAACCCACGCCCTGGACGTGACCGGAGAGCCGGATCCGTCGCGAGCATGTCTGTCTCCCGGACGGGTCAGCCACGCTTCATCGGTACCGGGGCGGGGTCGCCGGGGAGGGAGAGAAAGGCGGGGATACGGATTGTGCGTCAGGCACTTTCCCGTTCCCGCACGCCGCTGGACCACCAGATTCGGCAGGCGCCCTCGTCCGAGACCATGCAGGGACCCACCGGGGTGCGAGGCGTGCATGCCAGGCCGTATATCCGGCACTGGTTGGGATAGATTTTGCCCAGGACAACCTTGGCGCAGTCGCAGCCCTGGGGCATGAGGCCGACGCGCTTGCGGGAATCATCCCTGTAGCCGGGATATCGCGTCCTCGCGTCGTGGGCCGCGTAGTTTTCCTTCAAAGCGTACCCGGAACCGGGAATCACGCCGATGCCCCTCCAGGCCGCGTCGACCACGTCGAATGCCTGTTCCAGCTGCCTTCGGGCCGCCTTGTTTCCCTTGGGCCGGACGACGCTGGGATAACAGTTGTCCAGGAAAATATTACCTTCGAGCAGTTGCCGCAGAACGGAATACGTGCCTGCCAGCAGGCTGTCCGCGGTAAATCCGGATACCGCTGCCGGGAGCCTGTGCTTCTCCACGACAAAATCCCAGTCCTCCGGTCCCATCACGGTGGATACGTGGCCCGGCGCGATCAGGGCGTCGAATCCCGGCTCACCGGATTCCAGCAGCATGGCCACGGCAGGCCAGGTGAGGCGTCCCGAGAGCAGTACCGACAGGTTCTCCGGAGCCCCTTCGCACAGCAGCGCCGCGACCGGCGCCATGGTGGTTTCGAATCCCGCGGCGAAAAACACGACGTCCTTCTCCGGCGCGTCACGGGCGATCCGCGCCGCCTCCAGCGGGGAAGCCACCGGGCGGATGTCAGCGCCGGCGGCCTTGGCCTGTTCGAGGGACCGGATCTCCCGCCGCGGCACGTTGACGGGGACGCGCAGCATGTCCCCGAAGGTGACGAGGATCACGTCTTCGGACATGGCCAGATGAATGGCCTCGTAGACATCTTCCTCAGGACAGATGCAGACAGGGCAGCCGGGTCCCGGGATCAATTCGATGGCGGTCGGCAGAGCGCCCCGGATGCCGGCAGCGCTGATTGAGCGCTCGTGACCGCCGCAGACGTTCATGATCTTGACCCGCTCCGGCAGATCCAGACGCCGGATACGTTCTAGCCAGCCTGCTGCAGAAGCGGACATGACGGACGCTTAGCCCGCGCCGTGGACGTGCAGTTCGGCGCCTTCGGGCTGGATGGCCGGCCGCCTCGTGCCCCCGGTGGACCGACGTTCCTGCTGCGCCGTCAGTTCCGCCCGCAGCCAGTCCAGCCAGTCCGCCATGCCCGGGCCCCGGCGGGCAGAGAGAGTCTGCACCGGCGCCCGGGAGGCGAGTTGCCGCAGGTAGCGCTCCGCCGTTTCCGGCTGGAAATCGTCGAGCACTTCCAGCAGATCGGACTTGGTAATCAATACGAGATCCGCAGCCCGGAACATCACGGGATACTTGGCAGGCTTGTCATCTCCCTCGGTGCAGGACAGCAGGGTCACGTTGAGGTGCTGGCCCAGGTCGAAGCTGGCCGGGCAAACCAGGTTCCCCACGTTTTCGATGAAAACCAGGTCCAGCCCCTGGAGGGCCAGTTCGTGCAGCGCGTCGTGCACCATATGCGCGTCCAGGTGACAGGCGCTGCCGGTGGAGATCTGAACGGCCGGCACGCCTTTGGCCCTGATCCTGTCCGCATCGTTCTCCGTTTCCAGGTCGCCCTCGATAACGGCGATGGAGAACTCGCCTGCCAGGGCCTCGATGGTCGCCTCCAGCAGCGCGGTCTTGCCGGCACCCGGCGACGACATCAGATTAATGGCCAGGATTCCGTGGGCGTCGAAGTGCTCCCGGTTGTGTCCGGCCTGGTGATCGTTCTCCGACAGAAGGTCCTGCAGCACCGTTACCGCCTCCCGGCCGGATTGCGTTCGTGCAAGCTTGCCGTCGCCGGAGAGCAGGTGCCGGTTACCCGACGTCACGTTGCATCCGCAGGTATCACACATGGTCTTTTCCCCGTGGCAGCCGCCCGTTTCGTAATAATCCGAATATATCCGTCAGGATCGCGGTTACTGATCCATCGCCTCCAGGACCTGATCGAAAAGTTCCCAGGCTGACTGTGCATCCTGTTGCGAGACCTTCTGAATGGCGTAACCCACATGGACCATGACAAAGTCTCCGGGTTCCACCGGCTCGTCCTGCATCATGAACAGGCTCACCTCCCGCTCGATTCCCTTCGCTTCGCAG
>JASFOT010000010.1:0-15724 GCA_050116375.1 Gammaproteobacteria bacterium
AGTCATTTACCTCGCTCTGGACGACCAGATTCCGGGGCGGGCGCGTCATACGGCGCGATCTGGGCCTGGCCCCGCCGCCTCACCCTGAGGAGGAGGTGCTGCTGGCATTCTCCAAGCCGGAGTACGCCCTGACCGACGCGGACCGGGATGCCTTGCGCGTGTCCGATGAGCTGGTGAATGAAGTCGAGGCGGCCGATCATATTGTCATCGGATCGCCGATGTACAACTTCACCGTCACGTCCGGCCTGAAAGCCTGGATCGACCTGATCGGACGGCCGGGCAGGACTTTCGAGTACACGGAGGCCGGCCCCCGGGGCTTGCTGAGCGGCAAGCAGGTTTTCGTGCTCACTGCCCGCGGCGGTTTCTACGCCGACGGGGCACAAGACGGGGACATGGACTTCCAGGAGACCTTTCTCCGGGGCTACTTCCGCTTCCTGGGGATCGACCAGGTACATTTCGTCCATGCCGAGGGTCAGGGCATCGACCCTGACACGGCGAGACGGAACGAAGCCGCGGCCGTCCGGCAGCTGCAGGGGCTTTTCGACGACGGCCGCGTGCAGCGGGTCGCCTGACAGGTGACCCGGATCGGGGCTCTATGGCGCTCTATAAGGCGTGACAGGAGCCCATCATCGAATACACCGTCTCGGTGGTGCTGACAGCCGCTGCCATGCGGCCGGTATCCACATGGATCGCGATGCTGAAGGCGAGCCCGTCCTCCAGCTCCTCGGGCTCCGCGTTGACGCCCTGCAGAAGAAGAAGCTTCGGAAGAAGCGTTTTCTTGTCGATCTTGACCGTCCCATAGCCGCCGTCATAGCGCCGGCCCGTCAATTCCATGGTCTTCAGATTGATCTTCATGAAGTCCACGCCGTTGATCTCTTTCGGGTTCAGCTCGGAGCAGCCTTCATACAGCACACAGGCATGACTTTCCTGCGTGGCGCAGATGAGCACGTCCTCCACCTTGTCTTCGGCGACCGACGAGGAGATGCCCAGGACGGAGGCGGCCACGACGATGATCGATTCTCTCAGGTACTTCATCGCGGTTCTCCTAGTTGACGGTGTAGCCCCGGCCTTCCAGGCAGGCGGCGTAGGCACGATTGTAGTTGTAGCGCTGCTGCTGATACTGCTGCGCCTGCTGCTGAGCCCACTGGTCCTGCCGAGCTCGATTCTCATCCTCCTGCTTCCGCTTGCGGTGGTTGCCGAACAGCCCTCCGGCCACGGCGCCGATGGCCGCGCCCTGGCCCCAGTTACCGTCGGCGATGCCGCCGATCAACGCGCCGGCGGCCGCGCCGCCCACGGCTCCCTTGCCCGTGCTGGCCGTGGGCGCCTCGGACGGCGGAGGCGGAGTGGAGGCGGTGGGTGGCGCCATGGGGTCGAAGCCGGTCTGGCCCTTGGCCCACTGGTAACAGTCGAATTTGTCCTTCTCCGTTTGCTCCGCGCTCTGCCCCTTGGCGGGGTAAACGATCACTTCCTGCGCGCAGACCGTGCCGATTGCGAGCATCAGTCCCCCCAGCAGGGCGCCAACTTTAGACGAGATTCCCATGACCCACTCCGTCAGTTTCTGTCGAGATTGCTGTCTTATTCGATTTCGCAGCTGCCGAGGAAAACGAATCCGGTTTCGTCGGCGGAGGCCGTCAGGGCCATTTCCGCCGTATCCTGGGTGATGGTGACGCTCCATGCGCTGCCGTCACGCTCTCCCTCGTAGCCCTGCTCCACTCCCTGCATCACCAGCTTGTTCTCGAGCGTCTCCTTGTGTCGGGCCAGGCTCTCGCGCTCGGAACCGTCGTCGAGGCGGCCGGTGATTTTTCCCTTGCCGAAGTCGATGCGGAACATCGAGGGGATCTCGACGGTATCCGCCGACAGGTCCATGCAGCCGTCGTCCAGGTTGCATTCATAGACTTCCGAGACCGAACAGATCAGCAGCTGGCTGCCGTCCAGATCGGCGCTAGCCGGCGAGCCCGCCAGGAGACCCAGGCAGACGGGAAGCGTGAATTGGCGTAAATAAGTCTTCATGGGTCTGGCTCCTCAATTGACCGTGTAGCCGCGACCAGACAGACAGGCGGTGTAGGCTCGATTGTAATTATTGCGGGCCGCCTGGTACTGGGACGCCTGCTCCTGCTCCCACTGCTGGCGCGCCTGGTTATCTTTGTTGCGCTGATTACTGCGCCGGGCACCTCCCACGAGAGCACCGGTGGCCGCTCCGCGGCCAGCCCATTTGGCCGTGTCACCACGGATAACGCCGATGGCGGCTCCAGCTGCGGCACCCTTCAGTGCTCCGGATCCGGCGCCGCCGGTCTGGCCGGCCTTTTCCTGCGGCGGCGGGCGGGTGGCTGTAGGCGGCGCCATGGGATCAAAGCCGGTCTGATCCTTGGACCACTGGTAACACTCGTACTTGTCTTTTTCCGTCTGCTCCCCGCTCTGGCCCTGTGCAGGATAGACGATAACTTCCTGTGCCCAGGCGGACCCTAGAATCAGCAGAGCGGCTCCGAGCACGGTCAAGCGTGTGGTCGGTCCCATAATAGGACTCTCCTTTTGTAAATTTCTTCAGTCGGAACGATACGTGACGCTAATTCTTCTTCGGAAGCGCGTCAATTCGGGGTTTCCCTCTGGCCCTGTGTCACCCGCGGCCGTCGCCGCCAGAGGGCCGTCAGGATTCCAACATGAGGGGTCATCCTCTGTCCTGCGGCGATGGGGTGACAATATATTAGAAATTTCTTATAGTGAAGCGCGGCGCCTTTCGGCCGTCCGTCGCGATGCTCGCGGGCCGTTAGATCGATGCGGACACATCGTTATACGGACCATGAAATGAGAATCCACTCCCGTTTTTCGACAGCACTGTTGGTGAGCCTGTGCCCCTGGATCGTGGTCTTCGGGGCCGAGGGCGACGACACCCGCACTACCATGCCCGATATCGTCGTCCTCGGTACTCCAGCCGGAAGCCCGGGCAGCGAAATGATCTCGGGGGAGGAGCTTTCCCGCGCCCCTGCCGCTGACGGCGGAGATCTTCTCCGGGCGGTCAACGGCGTGTCCGCGGGCCGGATGGGCGGACGCGGCCTGGATCCCGCTATCCGCGGCCAGAGCCAGGGCCGAATCAACGTCCTGGTGGACGGCGCCTATGTTTTCGGCGCATGCCCGAATCGAATGGACCCGCCATCGGCTTTCGCGGCCCCGTATAGCTGGGATCAGGTGTTGGTGCTCAAGGGAGTGCAGACCCTGCGCTGGGGAGGCGGCGGCAGTGGCGGGACGGTGATTTTCCAGCGGGAAACCTGGCCCGACGAACGTGGCGTGACCGGGCGCGCCGGGTTGGCCGCCAGCTCGAACGGCACCAACCAGAGCCTGTTTGGTGATCTGCAGTTCGCCGGGGAGAAGTACTACCTGCGAGGCCGCCTGTTCGAGGAGGACGCCGGTGACTACGAGGACGGCAACGGGGATTCCGTCCGCTCAGCGTACGAGGAGCGCGGGGCCGCTGTCGAAACCGGGCTCACGATCACCGGGGCTGACCGACTGGAGTTTTCCGCCGACGTCACGCGAGGCAAAGACATTCGTTATTCCGGCGCCGGTATGGATGCGCCAAAGGATGACCTGGATGCCTACCGGGTCAAGTACCGCACGGCTCTTGGCGGCGCCGATCTTCAGTTCGAGGCCTGGCACAGCAAGGTCCATCACCTGATGGATAACTACAGCCTGCGCCAGCTTTCGTCACCGATGGCCATGCGTGTTCCCGCCCGGTCCACGACCTCGGGGGCGAGAGCAGTTGTGGAGCTTCCCTTGGGCGAGACCTGGAGAACGACGCTCGTGCTCGATTATCTGGATAACAGCCGGCACGCCACCCGTTTCCAGGGCCCCGCCCCCGGGGACGTAAATACCGTCAACTCCTACCTGTGGCCCGGCGCGGAGATCCGCGACACGGGTCTCGTCGCGGAGGCATCCGGATCGGTCGGCTCCGGGAACCTCACCCTGGGCGTCCGTTACGATTACGTGGATGCCGGTGCCGGCAAGGCTGACAAGGCGCCGGCCTCACCGATGTTGCGGTCTCCTGACGAGCTCTACCGCGCCTATTATGGCCGCGCGTCCGGCGACGCCCGGGAAAACAGCTTTTCGGCCCTGGCGCGGTACGAAAGGCCTCTCTGGGACGGCGGACCTTCGATATTCGCCGGTGTCAGCAGGACCCTGCGAACCGCCGACGCCACCGAGAGATACATCGCCGCAAACAGTCCCATGAATCCGGCCATGCGATGGGTGGGCAATCCGGGACTGGACCCGGAGGATCATCGCCAGGCCGATCTCGGCCTCGGCTGGCAGACAAGCACCTGGCTCCTTACCGGCGCTGTTTTTTACGATGACGTAAGGGATTACATCACCCCGGACAGGGCACGTGGCCAGCCTGGCATCCTGCTGGATGACGGTGCGAGGATCTACCGGAATGTCTCTGCGGAGATCTACGGGCTGGAAGTGGAGGGGCGTTTCGATCTGACCCGGCACTGGCGCCTCGAGGCCAGTGCCGCCTATGTTCATGCGGATAACACCGACGATAACCGTCCGCTTCCACAGATCCCGCCGCTCAACGGCCGCCTGCAGCTTGCCCGGTACTCCGGCAGCTGGGATGTGGGGGCGCGTCTGCGATGGGCGGACAAGCAGTCCAGGGTGGACGACGATCCGGCGACGGGCAGCGGTCTGGATGCCCGCGAGACGCCGGGGTACGGCGTGCTGGACCTGTTCGCCCGGCTGTCCGGTCCGACGCTCGGCGAGCTCGGTATCGGCATCGACAATCTGCTGGACAAGACCTGGGCCGATCACCTGAACCGGGGAAACCAGGACCCCTTCAATCCGGACCCCGTCCAGGTCAACGAACCCGGGCGCATTCTCTGGGTCAACTGGAGCCGAGATTTTTGACGGCAGGCCGACGCTTGTCGCGCCGGCCGTTTCTCCAGTTAAAATCCCGTTTCTCTTCAGCCTGGCAGAAACCAGCATGACTCTCGCAGCCAGCCGGATATCCAACACCGCCCGCCGTCTGCAGGCGCGCCTCCGGGGCCTGGCAGGGAAGGCCATCGAGGATTACCGGATGATCGAGCCCGGTGATCGGGTGATGGTTTGCCTGTCGGGGGGGAAAGACAGTTATACGTTACTGGATCTGCTGCTAAGCCTGCAGCGCAGCGCGCCGGTGGATTTCGACCTGGTGGCGGTCAATCTGGATCAGAAGCAGCCGGGATTTCCGGAAACCGTTCTACCCGCGTATCTGGATTCCCTGGGCCTGCCCTACCACGTGCTGGAGCAGGACACCTACAGCGTCGTGACCCGGGTGATTCCGGACGGAAAAACCATGTGCGGTCTTTGCTCCCGGCTGCGCCGGGGAGCGCTTTACACCTTTGCGGCGGAACAGGGCTTTACCAAGATCGCTCTGGGCCATCACGCCGATGACATCATGGAGACCTTGTTTCTCAACATGTTTTTCGGAGGCAAGCTGAAGGCGATGCCGCCGAAACTGCGTTCCGACGACGGCCGGCATATCGTCATTCGTCCTCTGGCGTACTGTCGCGAGCGGGACATCGCCCGTTACGCCCGTGCCCGGGACTTTCCTATCATTCCCTGCAACCTCTGCGGGTCTCAGGAAAATTTGCAGCGCCGCGAGGTGAAGAAGATGCTTCGACGCTGGGAGATGGAGAACCCGAACCGGGTCGAGTCGATTCTCGCGAGTCTGAAACGGGTTGTTCCGTCCCATCTCATGGACGGGAACCTTTTCGATTTTTCCGCTCTAGGTCGCGACGGCCGATGATGCGCGTGCCGTAGGAACGTCGGCAGGGCGGCGGACGATACCCATCTGCTCCTTGCGCCCCATGAGCCCGCGAGCAAGACGGGTGATCGGGGAACGACGACAGGTTTCGAATTCATCCTGCAGGCCCAGAAGCAAAAGGTCTCGAATCAGTGACTTCAGCTCTCTCGGGTCGCTGACTCGAAAGTCGCACGCCGAAAGATTTTCATGGCGGAGCAGGGCGTTGATGGAACCGGGCTGCCATTCCACGATGTAATTGCCGCGGACGGTCTCAAGTTTGCGGAAATTCTCGGTTGGGGCGTGTCTGCCCGGAGGAAAATGTTTTGCCAATAGAGAGAAACAGTCAAACATAGTTGGGAGAGGTCATAAATGAGAATGATTCTCATTATTATCTATTTCTCCCTGCCTGTCAAACGTTCACTGGATTGACTTCCGGTTCCCATTAACCCGGTTACGAGCCGCGGTCAGTTCCACGGCGAAACCCGGGGCCTCGGCCACAAAAGTGGCCGGCGAGTCATGTGACCCGCCGGCCCGCCCCGAGCAAGGAGGCATCACCGGGATGCTTTCAGGCGGTCCTCGAGAGGATCCCGCTCGTATCCCAGTGCCTGCCAGTCCATCCTGCCTCCAGGACGGTGGCAGTCGAGGCACTGGAGGGCGTCTTCCTTGGGCGTCACCTCGTGATAGATACCCATGTATCGGATGGTGTCGCTCCAGGAGTACTCGATGTCCTCCAGTCCGTAGAACATCTCCGCCGCTTCCCTGATCGCCTTGTCGATATCGCCGTGGGCGTAGAACTCCTCCGTGGCGATCGGCACCAGCCACTGTTTGTCGTCCAGCACCGGCAGCCGGCCCCCGTGGACCTTGAAGGCGTGGATCCGGGCGTCCGGGTCGTCCCGGGAGCCGTCGGGCAGGACGATGGTGATCTCGCCCTTGTCGTTCCGCTCAACCGGCGTGCGGGGGAGCTGGGCAAAGCTCTTGCCGTTGAACCAGGCGTAGACAGGCACCACGTCCTTCTCCAGTTCCACGCGGTAGGTGTATTTGCCCTTCTCGGTGGAGTAGTGGATGTCGGACCAGTCACGCCGCATATCCGTGGGCTCGTCCTTTGCGAAGGTCGGAATATGGCACGCGGTGCAGTAGACCCGGTCGGTATGCGAGTCGATGGCCGCGATCTGATGAGGCGTCTCGCTATGGCATTCCCCGGAACAGCTCAGCGGGTTGTCCGGTGAGTCCGTCGCCGCAAGGTCCGCTCCCCGCCCCCTGACCCGGTGGGCGTCGCCGGCATGGCAGTCCACGCAGTCCAGGTTGTGTCCCTCGGAAGACATATGGACGTCGAAGTCCCGCGGCGGATCCTTGAGGGTGTACTCGATATCGCCCCGCTTGTAGTTGGGACCGCCGCCCGACGCCGAGTGGCATCGGAGACACATGGTGCGGGTAGGCATGGAGATCCGCCTGGCAATGGAGTTCAATCCCTCCTGGTTCTTCCACAGGATAGAGCGCCATTCCCACCCGCCATCCTCGGTGGGGTAGAGATCACGCCGATAGCCCGAGGCATGGCAGATCAGGCAGTCGATGTTCTCGAGTTCCGCCTTGGTGATCTGTTGTCCCGGGATTTTGCCGAGTCCCGCGTGACACGCGGAGCAGCCCTTGGCCAGCACCTTGCCTTCCTCGTTGCGCACCTCGCCGATCCACTGGGATCCCGAGGGGTTGGTGCAGAAGTCGTTGACCATGGACAGCTTGCCGAGCCGTTCGTCCTCCGTGTTGACGAGCCCCGGCGTCACGCCCTGCCACTGGTAATGCTGGGAGTGGAAGAAACTCTCCGCGTCCTCCCGGTGGCATTTGAGGCAGGTCCGGGTTCCCTTGTACTCCTTGATGTGGTCCTCGTGGGAGTATTCGGCTGCCGCCCCCCGGAAGGAGGCGGCGAGACCGATGATCACGAGAACCGCCAGCATATGTACGCGCATGGCGATTCTCCCGTCAGAACCTGGCCGAGAAGCTGGCCATGAACTTGCTGGCGCTCTCGTAGGTTGGGGTTGCCAGGATGTTCACTTCGTCCAGATCTTTCGGCTGTCCGAGGATCCATCCGGAGCCGGAGTAGTCGTATGAGTAATCGATGTAGTCGATCTTGAACACGAACTTGTCGCGAATCCGGTGCGTCAGATACACCTCCCAGACGTCGCCCCGAACGCTGGTCTTGGGGCCGAGGAAGTCGTCTTCCGCCAGGGCGAAGTTGAACCAGTACTTGGAACCGTGGTTGAACTCGACACCGATCTTGGTCTTGTCGTTCGGGAAGTTGTACCGGGCGCCCACGTAGTACATGTGGCCGTCTTCGTCGTCCGGGCTCTCGAAGGGGTCGGAGAACATGCCGCCGAAGGGGGTGGTCACGTTGTCCGGGTCCGACTCCGAGTAGTTGACGCTGGCGAAATAGTCAAAGGGTCCGTCGTGCCGGACGAATACGACACCCGCCAGGTTCACGTTGCCAAGATTGTCGGTGGGCGTGTAGCGGATCACGGCCGGCGGAGTGTCCTGGCCCGTGACAGGGTCGAAGGGCAGGACCGTCAGGCCGTTGAAGCCGTCGCCCACATCCTGGGCGGTGGCGGCATTAACCTGGATCAGCATCCTTTCGTCGTTCCAGATGTCCCACACGGCGCCGATCAGCCAGGTGTCATCCAGGCGATCCGCGGGCGGCTTGTATTCGCTGCCGTTGCCCCACTCCGACTCGTAGCCCACCCCGTAGCAGATGCGGAAGGTGGAGTACTCGTTGAAGTGCCAGCCCCAGGTCATGCCGTCATACTGGTAGTTGAACAGCGCCCCGATGGGGGTGCCGCCCCGTGGCTCGTCCTCGCGGAAGTTCAGCGGGGCTCCGCCGGTTGAAGGTCTTCGGCCGACGGAGAAGTACATGGGCAGGCCCGCAATATCCTTCCAGGTGAAATAGCCCCGCTCCAGCCGGATGATGTCCGAGCTCGGCGGCACGCCGACGGTGGTGCCGTCCCAGCCGATGGAGGTGGGCTGGCCGTTGAAGACCTGCACGTTGGTGGAGTCGCCCCAGGTCTTGTACATTCCCAGGCGGCCTTCGAACACCACGTCCTCGGCCACGTCCGCCGCCATGCTCATGCGCATGCGCGTCGTGTAGACAATGTCGTTGTCGTGGTTGTAGCCGGGCACAAAGCTGTCCTGCTGCCCGGCCAGCAGCGCGAGCAGTTGTTCGGCCGCGGCGGGGTCCTGCTGCTGCAGTCCCTCGACCTGCTGCTTGATGAAGTCGAATGAGACCACGTTGTCCAGGTAGTACAGGTAGCTGTCGTAGTTCTGGGCAATGAACTGGTCAACGTCGCTCAGGTCCGGCGTCATGGGGGGCTGGCCCGTGGCGCCGAAGTAGAACAGCGTGTTGACCAGGTCCTTCTGGACGTTGATGCCGTCGATCCGGTCCACCATGTCCACGGAAATGTTGTGGGCCTGCGTCCGGAAGTCGCCGCCGAATCGGATTTTGTCCAGGGCGGTGTGACGTTCCGGCCCCATGAGCCGGTCATCCAGATCCTCCACGTCCTCTTCCAGGTACGCGGTTCTCTCCTCCAGGTCGTCCGCCTTCATGGCGGCCGTATCGGCCTTGGCAGCGGCATCACCGGACTGGGACTTGAGTTGCTCAATCTGCTGAAGCAGTGAGCTCATCTGTACCTGGAGCCATTCGACCTGCTCCATCAGTTCGTCGGCGGAAAGTTCCTGAGCATCCGCCCAGGCCGCAGGTGGCGCGGATAACGGCAGTAGAGCTGCCGTCCCCGCGGCTATAAGGAATTTTCTCAGCATGATCGTATCCTCCCCGTCAGCCGCAAGTCATCGGGTGTTCAGAGTCCGCCGCCCCTTCGATAGCGAACTCCTTGATGAGCTCGAGATCCTCAGGGGAGATGGTTTCCGTCACCGGTTTGCCGCCGTGTTTCTCGTCGATCACGTCCTTGTGGGTGCGGACGTACTTCTTGTCGAAGAAACGGGTCCACTGGTCCTGGATGAGGCTCATGGGCGTGTACTCTCCGTGGGGAGAGTCGGCCTCGTGGCAGCCCTTGCAGTACTCCTTGTAGAGTTCCTTGCCGTCGGCGCCCGTGGCGGGGCGGGTGGGGGTAATCGTCAGCCCGAGGGCCATGAGGACGACAAACCCCGCTGTCATGATCCGTAGGATGGTTTTCATTTCCCTGTCTCCTTGCTCGATTGTTTCTGTTGGGAAAATCTTGAAAGTCAGAAAGACAACGGGCCCGACCGCAACGCGGATCGAGCCCGTGGCCTTTCGGCAATAAAACTCATTTTTGCTCCCCTGCCGGGTGTCCGTTCCCTGGGTTCCGGCCAATTTCTGCGGGATATCTAAATTAGAATCTCCTCTATTAATTTATTCGAATCTTCCGCAGTGCGTTATGACCTGTGTCAATTAAACGACGGAAAGCTCAAGATACGTATAGCTACCTATATTTTTAGGTTGTTTGATAGCAACGCTGGCGCTCTGCGAGTCTTTCCCGACGATCGCAGCGCGGCCTTTTTTTGCGATGCAAAATACCGGGGCTGCTCCGCAGACGCCCCGGGGCCGCTCGCCGGGCCGGCCATAAGCGGACGGGCGGGAACGATTACCACCCGGCGGCTGTCGAGGTGCTAACCGAACGAAATGCGCTGAGTGGCGAAATGCTCGACCAGTTCGGGCAGCATGCGGGGGCCGAGGCCGGGCTGCCGGAGCGCCTCGGAGGGGACGTCCGGACTGACGACCATGGAAGGCCGGGTGAGGGACTCGACGAGGCGCGGTTCCGCGACAGCGCATTCGCAGTAATTCATACCCTCGGCCCGGGTCGCCAGGTGTCTTCCGGCGGCTGACAAGAGACCCGCGTCAATGCCCTCGGCCTCAAGCTGGCAGCCCAGGCCCGCATCCCGGGCGATCCGGTGCAGACGGGCCGCGTTGACCAGGCCACCGCACCGGGAGACGCTGAGGCTGATCACGTCGCAGGCCCGCTCCGCGATCAGCCGAAGCACGTTTTCGGTGCTGGTTACCGACTCTCTGGCGATGACCGGAACCAGCCCCGCCGCGGTCACCGCCGCCATGCCCTCGAGATCGTCCGCGGATACCGGTTGCTCCACGCCGGCAAGCCGCCAGTGGGCCATGGCCCTGAGCTCCCGGATGGCGGTGTCGGCAGACCACGCGCCGTGGACGGCGATTCGGAGTTCCACGTCGCCGAGAATCTGACGAACGATTTCCAGTTGTCGGTGGCCGGCGTCCGGATCGGCGCCGATCTCCAGCGTCAACTGCCGGACGCTCTGGCGGCGGATCTTGATCGTTTGCTCTTTTACGAATTCATCTGCGCCGTGGACAATGCGGCCGGCATATCGAACCGCCTGGCGCCGCAGCGGGCCAATCAGTTCACCCGAGCTTTTCATTTGCCGCCGACCCATAAGGTCGAGCATTGCCAGTTCCGCCCCGCAATGGGCCCGATAGCTGCTCACTGGCAGGTCCCGGAGCAGGGCTTGCGACGTGTCGGCCACGGACTGCAGGTCATCAAAAGTTCCTGACGCGAACGCCGGGAGGATGTCGTGTCTCAGGGTGTCCCGCATTAGCGAATAGCCTGGATCTCCGTCCTGGGACGTGATCGGGCATTCGCCCCAGCCCTGGTTTCCGGATGCGTCACGTACCGTCACCAGCAAAAGGCGGATGTGCGGCTCGGCGCTGGTGGCGTTACTCACCAGCGGCACGCTGAGCAACGCGATGTCGAATGCGGTCGGCCTCACCAGCGTATTGATCCGGAGGATATCCGGCCACGGGCGCAGCGCGCCTTGCCGCCTTGCGGCGCCTGTGAGCGGGCCCTATTCAAGGTCAGGCGGAATGGTCGACGTGTCGGCCGGCGGGGTGGCGGTATCGGGAGGCTCGTCAGGCATGCGCAACGCCCTGTTTTCCCGCCCCGACAAAGCTCGTCCCGCTGCCCCGTCCACCGAGCGAAGATGCAGATCCCGTTGCGGGAAGGGAATCTCGATTCCCGCTTCCTTCAGGGCATCGTGGATCCCCAGGTTGAGTTCCGTTTTTACCCTCAGGCCGTCGTTGAAATCGCACCACGCGCGAAGCTCGAAATCCAGGGAGCTGTCACCGAATCCGATGAACAGGCCATAGGGCTCCGGGTCCGGCATGATGCCCGGGTTCTCCCGCGCCACCCTGACCAGCAGCTCGAGGACCTGGTGAGGATCCGATCCGTAGGCAACTCCCACCGGCACGATCAGCCGGCGGCTGACGTCCGACAGGGTCCAGTTGATCACTTCCTTGGAGATGAAATCGGCGTTCGGGACGATGACCTCGGAACCGTCGAAAGTCCGCACCACGCTGGAGCGAATGCCGATGCGGTTAACGCGGCCCCACAGGGTCCCCACCTCCACCGAGTCGCCCACCGAGATCGGCCGCTCGAAGGCGAGGATCAGGCCGGATACGAAATTGTTCACCACGTTCTGCAGTCCGAATCCAATGCCCACCGACAGAGCACCGGCGATGATGGCAAACCGGCTGAGATCGAAACCGGCCACCGCCAGGGCGATGAAGAACGCAATGGTGACCAGGGTGTAATTGACCATCATGCTGATGGTGGCCGGTACGCCCCTTGGCAATCTCACGCGGGTAAACACGTCCTCGTTGAGGATGAATCGTATAAAGCGGGAAACCTGTATCCCGAGCCAGATGGCAACGACGAAGGCGAGAATGTCGCCGAGGCTGATTTCGAAGGCTCCCATGGAAAGGGAAGTGGAAAACAGCCAGACCAGCGAACTCCAGATGGGACCCCAGATCTTGAAGAAGAAAAGGGCCGCCACGAGCCAGGTGACAATGGCGAGCATATTGAGCGCCCGCCCGACCCGGCGATGAATGAGATCCGGGTTTCTCCTGAAGGCGCGTACTCTCCGACCGACCGGCGACTGCAGAAACAGATCCAGAAGGCCCATCAGCACAAGAGTGAAGGCATACAGACCGAAGCCGACGAAAATGCTCAGGATCGTCGCTTCACCCAGCAGTTCGGCGAGCCCCACGATGCCTGCCACGTTGGCGATGATCGAGGCGGTCAGGGTCAGCACGGAAAGGCGGGAGAATAGCCTGGAGATTTTCTCCCACGGGCCGTGGGCCGAAACCATGACCGACCTTTCCACTCCGACGGCCCGGATCATGGTGACAAGGCCAAGTGCGGTGACCGTGAGCAGGAACAGCCGGCTCGAAAGCGGCTGGGTCTGGAGCAGGCCCCGAACCACGTCGATGACGAACAGGCTCAGCAGCGCGTAAAGCGCAAACCGCCTTCGCTCCGAAAAAGCCTGCTGCAGCAGTATCAGGATCGGAATCACCAGAAGCAGGCGCGAAACATCGAAAAGGGACAGAGGCGCACCCGGGTAGAGGTAGCGCGTCATGAAAAGAGCTATCAGCGCCGCCGTGGCGAAGGGATGAGAAACTACATCGACTACGATCTCCGGCTGTCCTTCCGGCTTCGGCCAGCCAGCCCGGCGTCGATTGAGCAGAACCAGCAGACCCGCCAGCCCGGCGAACACCAGCAGGTGGACGAGGAGGCGGTCGCCGTTCTTTTCCAGGTATGCGTTTACGGCCTCGATCTGCAGAAACCAGGCGGACGACAACTCGTCGCCCAGAACGCCCTGGGCGTCCTCCAGGTCCGGCGCGAGGGTTACCGCGGACTCGTCGTCCGCCGGCTTGCGGGAAAGCAGCGCCTTCCACAATGGATCCGAGTCCCTGACAAGCAGGCGCCCCCGATTGGCCTGCTCGGCATCCTCGATGGCGCCGACGGCATTGGCGACCTGCACATTGAGATCCGAGATCCGGCTGACCAGCGTGAGAAGGTTGTCCAGCCTCTCATGGAGAGATTGTTCCAGTGTTGTCGTGGCGCTCAGCACGTTACGAACCTGGTCCACCAGCGCATCGGGAAGCCTGGCCTGCTGGCGGTTCTCCAGGGTGAGCTCCCAGGCTCTCTTCTGTGCCGCGATCTGGCTGGCCTGTTCGCTCAGCGTCTGGGTGCGGGCGGAGACCGACCGCTGCCAGTCGTTGAGCCGCGTCCCGATGGCCTGCCAGCGAATTTTCAGCCCGTAGAGGCCCCTGAGGCTGAGTTCATCCAGGGCCTTCATCTCCCGCGCCTCTGACAGCCGTTCCACCTCTGCGGTAACACCTTCCAACTCCTCGCTCACCTGAGTGATGTGAGGAAGGGGTGTCAGCCTTGTGGCCACGCTCCGAAGGAAGGCGAGGGCGGACTCGGCGCGTGAAGAGATCTCCGATGCGGGGATCGCTACGGGTTCCGCGGTTGCCTCGGACCGGGGCTCGGGCATCTCCTCGGTGGTGTTTTCCTGGGCGCTGGAGGGAACCGCCAGGCCCAGCCATGAGACCAGGAGGAGAAACGCCAGAAATCGGGAGTTTGCCATGGGACAGATGGCCACTTTGTGGGTGTCAGCCGAAGGATGTCTGGGCGCAGTTTACCCGATGACAGGTCCGCGAAGAGCATCTCGGTGCCTCGAGATCGGGCAGGTGTCGGCCACGGCATTCATTCGGGCGGGAGGATGCCTTTCGTCACTTTCCCGTAACGCGGACCGAATAGTCTTCCGATCTGGCGAGGTCGCAACGGTGTTTGTTCGACCCGTCTCCAGCCACCGCAAACAGGCAACTCCCATGCGGCCGTCTGCCCGACAATGCCCGGCCGGGCCACGACCGATCGCCGCAAGCCCTTGCCCGGGCCTCGGCCCGGGCTTTTTTACGCTGGCGCTCGAGCCCCGGGGGTTGCTGAACACTCGTGGAAGGCCTGACACCGTCTCCTCGTCGTTCCTCGATCCGCGGCGGAAGTGGTGTGCCAGCAGAGATCCGGGTGGCGCCCGCCGTCGCGCGCGTCAGATGTCATAGACCCCGAGTTCTGCCGGATCGAGGCCCACCTGACGACAGATCTCCTCGACCACGCTGCGTTCCCGCGCGCTGAAGTCGCGGTCGGCATGGCCGATGGCCAGACAGGCCCTGACGAGAATCAGGAGATCGTCGCGACTGCCGCGGAAGGCGGCGATTTTCTCGAGGACCTCCCGTCGGCCGGCCTCGGGTTGGTCATCCAGGCGGCGGGCATACCGCTCGTAAAGAGCGATCGCATCCCGCGTATTGAACGGCAGGATCTCCGCCAGCCTGGAGAGTATCCGATCCCGGGCGACCAGCTCCGACAATCGTTCGTCACGGTCGGCACAGGCAACCAGCGCGGTGCCCGCCATCACGACTTCGAGGAAGGCCTTCTGGCGCGAGCGCTCCCGAAACCCTTCCATGCCGCCGCGAAACTTTTCCAGAAGCGTTTTCATGGCTGGCCGCAAGGCTAGCACAGCGGGGCTTGATTGAGATCACCCGGGAATCCGTCGGCGCACCGGTTGCGAACTGCCCGGCATTCTTTCGGAGAACAGCAATGCAGGATGTCCTTCCGCTCTCTTCGTTCGCCGAGGGCGGCATCGCGGTCGTGGTCGGTGCGGGCGGTATCGGCTCCGCGCTGGCAAACCGTATCGCCGCCAGCGGCCGTTTCGACGGGGTGGTGCTGACCAGTCGCTCCGGTGACCCGCGGGGCGTTGACGGGGCTTCCGTTCGTATCCAGCCGGTGGACCTGCTGGAGGAGCCTTCCATCGAGGTCCTGGCAGGCTACATATGCGAACTCGACAAGCCGCTGCGGCTGGTCATCTGCGCCACGGGAATCCTCCATAGCGGCGAGGATATCCGGCCGGAGCGCAGGCTCGAGGATATTTCGCCCGCGCATCTTGCCCGGGTTTTTGCCGTCAACGCCTTCGGTCCCCTGCTGATCGCCAAGCATCTTGCGCCGCTACTGCCGCGTCGGGAGCGGTCAGTATTTGCCGCCATTTCGGCCCGGGTGGGCAGCATCGGCGACAACCGTCTGGGCGGCTGGTATGCATACCGGGCATCGAAGGCGGCGCTCAACCAGTTTCTGCGAGGTGTCTCCA
>JASFOT010000011.1:0-14657 GCA_050116375.1 Gammaproteobacteria bacterium
CGATCACCAGCGCAGTGGAGATGCCGACGCCCAGCCAGTAGGCAAAGGCGCCGATGGCGAGGGACGTCACCAGGACCTGGGCTGTTCCCAGACCGAACACGGACTTGCGCATGACCCACAGGCGTGCGGGCTTGAGTTCCAGCCCAATGATGAAAAGCAGCAGTACGACGCCGAATTCCGCCATGTGCAGGATTTCTTCGATGTCGTCCACCAGGCCGAGACCATATGGGCCCAGGGCGATCCCCGCAGCCAGGTAGCCCAGCACTGAGCCGAATCCGAATCGGCGGAACACCGGTACCGCGATACAGGCGGCTAGTAAGACGGCGACCAGCTCTGCGAGAGTCATGGCGAGCTCCTGGGGCGGAAAGTGACCGATAGCAAGCGAGCGAAAGGATACCAGCCCAGGTTTTTAAACGAATTCGTTGCCGGCAGCGTCTCAATCGGGGCAATGGAAATTTTTGGAGCCAACATGCGTGTAAGACTGCTGAGCCTCACCATTCTGTTCGCGTGGATCGGCGTGACCAGCGCGGCGGATATTTCCAGGAGCTTCGATGTCGAGCCGGGAGGCACCCTTGATATCGACTCGGACGTGGGATCCATCGAAGTCACCCCCGGTGCCGACGACAAGGTGACGCTGGAGGTGGATCTGAGTGGTCCGGATGCCGACAAGCTGGAAATCGATTTCGAGCAGACATCCCGCGGCGTGAGGGTCAAGGGCCGCCTCCGGGACAATGGGAACAGGCACAGGAGCTATACGCTGAAAGCCCGATTCCGTGTCCAGGTGCCGGCCCGGTACGACGTCCGACTGGACACGACGGGCGGAGGCATCGAAGTGGGCGACCTGCAGGGCGAGGTTCGCGCAGATACGGCCGGCGGGAGCATTTCCGTAGGCCGGGTGAAGGGTCCCGTGCGCGCCGACACGGCCGGCGGCAGTATCGAAGTGGAATCGAGCCAGGAGGATGTAGACGCCGATACCGCCGGCGGCAGCATCCGGCTCGGCGAGATGGGCGGCAGGGTTCGGGCCGATACGGCCGGCGGCTCCATACGCATCGATCGATCCCTGGGTCACGTCAAGGCCAGCACCGCGGGCGGCAGCATCAAGATCCGGGGCGCGTCGGAATCGGTCGATGCTTCCACGTCCGGAGGCGGCGTGAGCGTCACATTTGTCGGTCAGCCCAGCAAGGACAGCACGCTGAGCACGTCCGGCGGCAACGTTACCGCAATCCTGGCCGGGGATCTTCGCTTCGACATCCGGGCTCGCTCAGGTTCCCGGGTCCGTTCGGAATTTGACCTCGAGGACGAGAGAATCGACGAAGACCGCCTGGACGGCCGACTGAACGGAGGCGGGCCGCGCCTGAGGCTCGACAGCTCCGGCCCCGTCCGGATCGAGCGACGCTGAGATTCCGGCGGATCAGTGGAGAAGAGCGGCCATGCGCTTGCGATAGCTGGCCGCCAGTTCCGAGTCCGGTTCGAGCAGGTTGAAGCAGGAGATCAGCCCGGCACGACCCGCGTCGTCCCTGAAGCTCCGGTCCCGGGACATTATTTCGTAGAACTGCTCCATGGCGGATGAAAGGTCTCCCGCCATGACGAGGCGGGCGCCGAGTAGATAGCGGGACTCCACGTCGTCGGGGTCCTGCTGGATCCGCTGAGCCAGCTGGTCCATGGTCGGTGCGCCCTCCAGGTCTTCCGCATACCTGATCTTGTCTCTCAGCGCGTGCGCCACGTCCGTTTCCTTCTCCGCCGCATTCAGCGGATCCATGATTTCCCGGGCGCCCTGCGGGTCGTCCGCAGCCAGCAGAAGTTCTGCCAGGGCGAAGCGCGGCCCCGGGCGATCCGGATCCATGGCCACCGCCTCCTCCAGAAGACGCCTGCCTTCCTCCAGATCCCCGCCTGAGACGGCGTCGGCAGCCTTTCTGGCCAGGTCGTCGGCCGGCGTACTCACGAAAGGCTCCACGAAACCCCTGATCGCCGCTTCCGGCTGTGCGCCCATGGTCTGCGCCTGCGGGCGCCCTTCGCTGAAAAGCATCAGGGTGGGCAGGCTCCGGACGCCATACCTGGCGGCCAGTTCCGGCTCGGCGTCGGTGTCCACCTTGGCGATCAGCAGCCGGCCCCGGAACGCGGCCGCCACCTGATCCAGCACCGGGGCCATCGTGCGACATGGGCCGCACCAGGCCGCCCAGAAATCCACCAGCACAGGCGTCTGGGACGAGGCGTCCAGAACCTTTTCGTCGAAGTCGGCGGTTCGGGCATCGAAAATATAGGGATTGTCGGACATCTGGCGGAGAGCCTCCGGACAGCGCTTAAAGGTCTGGAATGGGGTCCCGGAAAGGAATTTCAACCCGGAGCCCCGGGGACAGACGTTTGGCAACACGCCCCGCTCAGCCCCGCAGCCAATCGACGGCGAGCGCCGCCAGTTCCGGACCGGCATCTTCCTGAACGAAATGACCGGCGTCTGCCAGGTCGCGATGGGGCTGGCCCCGGGCGCCGGGCACGTGTCTCTGAAGCGCCCGGTCCGCCCACCCCAGAATAGGATCCTTCTTGCCGAATGCCGTAAGAAACGGTTTCTGCCACTGTCCGAGGGCCTGCCATGCCGCTCGGTTCGCCGGAACGGCCGGGTCCTTGATATGGGTGGGAACCAGTCGCGGAAATGCCCGGGCTCCTGCCTTGTGGCGTTCGGACGGGAACGGCGCGTCATAGGCGGCCAGGACGGCCGGCTCAAGATGGCTGACGGTGCCGGCCTGCACGATCCGCCCTGCCGGAAATACCGGGGTGTAGCGGGCGAATGCCCGCCACAGCCGGAAGGCCAGAGGAGCCGGTCGATCCGCCACGGGCAGGAAGCCGTTGGCGACCACGATGCGGCTGAAACGATCAGGGTGCTCGGCGGCCAGGCGTAATCCGATCAGCGAGCCCCAGTCCTGACAGACCAGGGTGATCTCGCGGAGATCAAGGGCCTCGATCCAGGTCCTGGTCCAGCTGACGTGGGCGGCGTAGCTGTAGTCGCCAACGGCCGCCGGCTTGTCCGATCGGCCAAAGCCGACCAGATCCGGGGCCAGCGAGCGGAAACCGGCGGCGGCGAAAACCGGGATCATCTTGCGGTAGAGGAATGACCAGGTAGGTTCGCCGTGGAGCATCAGGACCGGCGCGCCTTCGCCGGTCTCCACGTGGGCCATTCGAAGACCCCCGACATCCGTGTACACCGGCGCATAGGGAAAGTCCGGTACGGTGGAGAAGTGTTCCTCCGGTGTCCTCAGAATCTCCATCAGCCTTCGCTGGCGCGTTCCGGCAGCCGGTGATTTCCGTAAAGCCGGCGAAGCTCGGTTTTTGCGATTTTCCCCGTGGCCGTGTGAGGGATTTCCTTCACGAAAATCACGTCGTCGGGCAGCCACCAGCTGACCACCTTTTCCCTCATCCATTCGAGCAATCCGGCCTGATCCGGCGGCTGGTTATCCGACGGAACCACGATCAGCAGCGGTCTTTCTCCCCACCTGGGATGGGGTAAGCCGATGACCGCCGCTTCGGCCACGCCTTCGTGGCTCATGGCCACGTTCTCGAGTTCGATGGAGCTGATCCATTCCCCGCCGGACTTGATCACGTCCTTCGCCCGGTCCGTGATCTGCATGAAACCCATTTCATCGATGGTCGCCACATCCCCGGTGTCGAACCAGCCGTCGCTGCGGTGGGCAGGATCAGGTTCCTCCGGCCGGTAATAGGCGCCGCAAACCCAGGGCCCCCTGACCTGCAGGGAACCGGAATGACTGCCATCCCAGGGCAGTTCCTCTCCCGATTCGTCCACGATGCGCATCTCCACCCCAAAGACTCCGCGTCCCTGCTTGAGGCGCTGCGCGTCCTTGTCACCCGGGGGGAGATCCCCGGATTTTTTCGTGGGGCTGTTGAGTACTCCCAGCGGGCTCATTTCCGTCATGCCCCAGCTATGGTGGACTTCCACCCCGTATTCCTCGCGGAAGGCTTTCATGAGGGATTCCGGACAGGCCGCCCCGCCCACCACCATTCGTTCCAGGGATTCGATCCGGCGACCGCTTTTCCTGAGGTAGGCCAGCAGCCCGAGCCAGACGGTGGGAACTCCGAGCGTTACCGTCACGCCAAATTCATCGATCAGGTCGGCGAGCACCTCCGGGTCTCCCATCCTCGGCCCGGGAAGGACCAGGTCGGCGCCTACCATCGGGCAGGCATAGGGCAGGGACCAGGCGTTGGCATGGAACATGGGGACCACGGCCAGAACGCTGTCACGGTTCCGGAGGCTCATGACGTCCGGCATGCAGGCCGCGTAAGCATGGATCAGCGTGGAACGGTGATCGTAGAGGACGCCCTTGGGGAGCCCGGTCGTGCCGGACGTATAGCACAGGGCGCTGGCCGTGCGCTCATCCAGCTCCGGCCACTCGAACCGATCGGGCTTGCCGGCGAGCAATGCCTCATAGTCCGATGCCGACGGGACCGGCGTGTCCGGCATCCCCTGGCTGTCGGTAAGAAAGGTCACGCCCCTGGGGCTGCGGAGCCTGGGCCAGATGGCTGCGAGCAGAGGCGCGAACATGGGGTCCGCGAAGATCCACGCGTCCTCGGCATGATCAATGATGTAGGCGATCTGATCGGGGAACAGCCGGGGATTGACGGTATGGCAGACGGCGCCGTAACAGCTCACGGCATAGTAGATCTCGAAGTGTCGAAAATCATTCCAGGCAAGAGTCGCCACCCGATCTCCCGGCCTGATGCCCAGGTCCCTGAGGCCATGGGCCAGTTGCCGCGTGCGTCGAAAGGTCTCGGCATATGAGCAGGTCTGAGTCCCTCCATCGCTGACCGACACGATCCCCGATCCGGGGAAGTTGCGCTCGGCAAAGCGCATGATGCTGGTGATTACCAGCGGTGTGTTCATCATCAGTCCCTGCAGCATCTCGGGTCTACCTTGTCTCTTCCGCAGGCCTGTCGCCGCCGAACTTGTCGCCGAAAAAGTTTCCCTCGTTCCACGTGGGCCGCTCGTCGGCATCGGCAATGGAGCGGATCAGATAGTAATTGGCCAGGGTGAACGCTTCGACCGAAGGGCCGTCGACGGGAAGGCTGAGATCATCCGATGGCTTGTGATAGTGCGTCTGCAGGAAACTCGTAAAGATCCGGCCGGCATCGACTGTCGGATCCGAGGACTGGAAGCCGGGAACAAAAAACACCGCCGGCACCCCTTTCCTGACGAAGGGGTACTGATCGCTGCGCACGAAGAGAACTTCCTCGGGCATCGGATCCGGGCTCAGCTTCAGCCCCGCCCGGTGAGCGGCCTGTTCCACGTGGCTCTCCAGGCTGGAGTGCTCGGCGCCGAACGCCACGACGTCGGCGAGGGGGTAAAGAAAGAGCGGCATATCCAGGTTCACGTTGGCGACGATATCTTTCATGGGAACCGTCGGGTAATCGGCAAAATAGTCCGATCCCAGCAGCCCCTTCTCTTCTGCACCGACGGCCAGGAAAAGCACCGATCGGGCAGGCCGGGCGTCCGCATGGGCCAGCGCGCGGGCCACTTCCAGCATGATGGCCACGCCGGTGGCGTTATCGTAGGCACCGTTGTAAATGCCGTCGCCGTCGGTCTCGGGTCCCACGCCGATATGGTCCAGGTGGGCGGTAATGACCACGAACTGGTGACGGAGATCCGGATCCGTTCCCGGGAGGATCGCGGCCACGTTGCTGGTGCTTCCCAGGGTCTGGGTCGAGCGTCTTTCAACCTGGACCTCCACGCCCAGCGCCCGGCTCCCGGTCGAGCCACTCTCGGCCACGTCGTAAAGGGTATCTGCCGACACTTTTTCGTCGGCCAGCAGGGCCTCCAGCCCGGCGGGACTCATGGCGACGGCAAACTCGAAACCGGGGTAGACCCCCTGGACTTCACCCTGCGGGCTCACCCAGCGCATGCCGGAAAACGCGTAGTTTCTCACGATGTCTTCCCAGCTGTATTTCTCTGCCATCTCGCGGGTGCGGACCACGATAGCGCCCACCACCCCGAGATCCGCCAGCGTCCGGTATTTCACTTCACCCGAGGAGTAATAAGCCCTTATGTCATGAGGAAAGTGCGCCGGCGCGCCGGCGAACATGAGCACTACGTGGCCATCCAGATCCAGCCCCGCCAGATCGTCGTAGCCCATCTCGGGCGCCCGCACCCCGAACCCGACGAAGGTCAGCGGAGCCGTCACGTCGTTGTCGGCATCCACATAGCTGCCGCCGATCATGTAGTGCCCGGGCGACTCCAGTCGCCGGGTCCGTCCTTCCTTGCGCACCGAGACGGATGCGCTGCCGGGAACGAGAACTTCTTCCACCGTCGTGAAGGCTTGAAAGTACGAATCGCCATCACCGGCGGGCTCCAGGCCCAGGTTCGCGAACCATGACGCCACGTAGCGCGCAGCGATGTCGTAGCCCCGCGTGCCCGAGCCCCTGCCTTCCAGCAGATCGTCGGCGAGGAAGGTGACATGGGCGCGGATTGCGCCGGCGTCGAAATCCACATCGTGCTCGCCGGCGGGAGCCGTGCCGGCAGATAACAGAAGGCCCATGGAAAGTCCGGCGATGAGGATCTTTGTCATGAATCGGAGTCTCGCGGTCCGTCTTCCGGTGGACGGACAAGCCTATGCCACCCCGGGCATGACCGCCAGCCGGCCTCATCTGGGACAAAAGGGCGATGGGCCCGCTATAGTCGTACCCAGGCTGGGCTCCGACAGGAAACTTGTCCCAAATGTCTTACGCAAACCTGAAGCGCTTCGAGTTCTGGATTCTCCTGATCTGCGGCCTGGCGTGGCTGGACGCAGGGGCGGGGGAGGGGCTGCTGGCGCTGCTTCTGGCCGCCATCCCGGGCGGCGCGATGCTCTCGGCAGCGGTCGGATTTCTTTTCTACCCCGGCGATCACGGTATCGCCAGGACGGGCGCGCTGGGGGCTTTGCTCGGGGCGGTATTCTCCGTGCCGGTTCTACTGGCGGATCCTGCCACGGCGCTCGGTCTGGCGGTGGCCTCGGTGGCGGGATTCGCGGCCTGCGGCCTCATTGGCCGGGAGGTTGTCCCCGTGCCGGAGGACCTGGACGCGCCGGCGGCCACGCCGCGACTGGGCGCCGAAGTCGCGGCGGACGAGGCTGTTCTCGGCCTGGCGAGCATCACGATGGGAGTGTTCTCGGACGGCGGGCAAACAGCGGTCGCCCGGGAAATCCACGAGGCGCTGGATTGGTACGAGGAAAACGGCTGGGCGAAGAAGCCCGCTGATTTCCATGAGGCACCACCGCCGCTGGAAGACAGCGATATGGACTTCGAGTATCGCGACGTATCCGGGCTGCCGATGGAGATCATGAGTTTCGACAGCGGTTTTACGGCCCGGCCGGAAGCACCGGGAGGGCGCCGTTACATGGGCTATGGCCCCTGCCGTCGCGCCTATGCCTGGGTACTCAGGGGCGACGAAGATGCTCCGTGGCTGGTGAACGTGCACGGACTGACCATGGGCCAGCCCCGCCTGGACCTGAAGCTGCTGCAGGCCGAGCTGCTGCACCGCTCCCTCGGGCTCAATCTCGTGTTCCCGGTTTTGCCGCTGCACGGTCCCCGCGCGCTTTCCAAACTCAGCGGTCGCGGTTACCTGAGCGGAAATGCCATGGACACGGTTCATGCCCAGTCCCAGGCCCTCTGGGACATTCGCAGAATCATCGGCTGGCTGTGGAGCCGGGGATCCGATCGGATCGGGCTTCACGGGGTGTCCCTCGGGGGGTTTACGATTGCCCTCGTCGCGGGCCTCGAGCCTGGGCTGCGCTGCGCCATCGCCGGCATCCCGGCGTCCGATGCGGCCTGGCTGATCTGGTGGCACTCATCCCAGGCCGTACGCCGGGAGTGTCTGTCGGCAGGGATCGACAGGGATTTGCTGGGCAAGGCTTTCCAGGTCATTGCGCCTCTGGCGGTGGATCCCCAGGTGCCTGGTTCGCGTCGCTACATCTACGCCGGACTGGCCGACCGGTTCGTTCCCCCGGTTCTCGTGGACCGCTTGTGGCGACACTGGGGCCAGCCCAGCATCCACTGGTACCCCGGCGCCCATTTGTCGGTGCTCGTCCACGACGGACCGCGGGACTATTTGCGCCGAGCGGTGGAGGCGACCCTCCTGGATACGGCCGTTTCCCCGTCTGCTTCCGACTGAGGCGGCGGCTCCCGCCTCACCACCGGTAACGTCGGAAATTCTGCGGGTTGGCCCAGTTCTCCGAACTGTTCCATTCCCTTTTCGGGTTGTAGGTATCGACATCGTAGGTGTAAACGGAATGCCAGACCCCGTCCTCCCTGACCCGCCGGTGGAGCGTCAGGGCAAGCGCAAGGAGTTCCGGTTCCGACCACTCCCCTTCCCGGTGGTGGGCGTCCGTATGACGGCATGCCAGGGCGAAACGATGGCAGTGCATATCCCGGATCCGTGCGATCAGGGCGGCTCCTTCAGACGGCTCCAGGGGCTCCAGGGCATGGCTGAGAACGGCGTAATCGAATCGCCCCAGGTCGGCCAGCGCAATCCTCGCGGCGTCCGGCTCCACCACCGTGACCCGTGACTCCTCGTGATGAGCCAGGTACTGATTTACCGCAGACGGGGCTGCGCCGCTCGTTACGCACAGCAGGGAAGCGGGCGATAAATCGACCAGCAATTCGTAAAGAATTTCCTGTACCAGGTTCATCCGGAACTCCTGCTAGGGAGCGACGGCCGCCATGGCGAGTCCGCAAAGCCATGCGGCGTAGGTGCCCAGAGCGTAACCCAGCACGGCGAGCAGGACGCCCACCGGCGCCAGCGTCGGATGGAAAGCCGACGCAACCACCGGCGCGGAGGCGGCTCCGCCTACGTTGGCCTGGCTGCCGACGGCCAGATAGAACACCGGCGCCCGTATGATCCGCGCCATCACGATCAACAGCCCGGCATGGATACCGATCCAGATGAAGCCGACGACAAACAGCCCTGGGTTTTCAAAGACGGCGCCCACGTCCATCCGCATGCCTATGGAGGCGACCAGTATGTACAGCATGGCGGAGCCCACCTTCGAGGCCCCCGCCCCCTCCAGCCGCCTGGCACGGGTGAACGACAGCAGCAGGCCGGCGGTGGTGGCGACGACGACGATCCAGAAAAAGGGGCTGGTCAGGCTCAGCTTTGCGAGGCCGGGCGCCCGACTCTCGATCAGGGGCGCGATGAAGCCGGCAACCGCATGGGCGAGACCGGTGAACCCGAAACCGAGGGCGACGATGAAGATCAGGTCCGGAAGCGTCGTCTGGCGGCCATGCTCGGCATGAAAGCGCTCCACCCTGCGCTTTAGCTCCTCGATGGCCGACGTGTCGGCGCCCATGCGCCTGTCGATCTGCCCGGCTCGCCCCGCCATGAAAAGGAGAACCGCCATCCACAGGCTGGCGCAAAGCACGTCCACCGCGACCATCTGCGAAAACAGCGCATCGTCAACCTGAAAGATTTCCTTCATGGCGGTCTGATTGGCGCCGCCTCCGATCCAGCTTCCCGCCACCGTCGTCATTCCCCTCCAGACCGCCGTCGGCCCTGCGCCGCCCACCACGTCAGGCGCCACGGAACCGACGACTAGGATTGCCAGGGGTCCGCCGACCACGATGCCCGCGGTGCCCGTCAGAAACATGGTGATGGCTTTGTGGCCGAGTCTGGCAATGGCGGCAAAATCAACGGACAGGGTCAGGAGAACCAGACAGGCCGGCAGAAGGTATCTGGACGAGACGAAGTAGAGCTTCGAGGCGTGGCCGTCCACGATCCCGAAACTGTTCAGCAGGGACGGCAGGAAATAGCACAGCAGCAGGCCCGGGACATAACGGTAGAACCGCCGCCAGAACGGATGCGGACTGCTTTCGGTATAGAAAACCAGTCCCAGGATAACGGCCAGCAGGCCCAGGGCGACCGCGTCGTTGGTCACCAGGGGCGTCGTCGTCTCCATGCGCGCTCCTCGATACCGTGCCCGGTGATTGTACTTGGCCGTGCGGGGCGCCGGGGCTGCCGGGCGGTGTAATCTAGGAGCAGGAAGGGGAGATGTCACATGAACAGCGTGCTGGGGAGAGAGCTGCGGCTGCCCTGCGGCGTGGTGCTGCCAAACCGGATCGCCAAGGCAGCCATGACCGAAGGCCTGGCGGATGCAGAGGATCGGGCGACGAACGCTCTCGTGACGCTTTACCGTCGCTGGTCGCTAGGCGGAGCCGGCCTCCTGATCACAGGCAACGTGATGGTGGATCGCCGATTTCTGGAGCGGCCCGGTAATGTCGTCATCGATGGCAACGGCGGGCTGGACGAACTCAGGGCCTGGGCCCGGGCGGGCACCGAAGCAGGCAATCACTTGTGGATGCAGATCAATCACCCTGGACGGCAGAGTTCGCGGACTTCCACCAGCAAACCGCTCTCGCCGTCCGACGTACAGCTCGATCTTGCAGGGATGTTTGCGCGGCCGCGGGCCATGACCGAGGCCGATATCGAGGACGCGGTCCATCGATATGCCCGGGTTGCCGAGACGGCGCGGGATGCGGGGTTTACGGGAGTGCAGATACACGGCGCTCACGGGTATCTCATTAGCCAGTTTCTCTCTCCGGTCACAAATCGGCGCGAAGACCGATGGGGAGGGTCCCTGGAGAACCGTGCGCGATTCCTGCTGGAGGTCGTGGGGGCGGTACGCCGGGTTCTCGGAAGAGATTATCCGGTGGGGGTGAAACTGAACTCGGCGGATTTCCAGAAAGGCGGGTTTTCGCTAGAGGAGTGCGTCCGGGTCGCCGGCTGGCTTGGGGAAGCGGAAATCGACCTTCTGGAGATATCCGGGGGCACATACGAGCAGCCGCGCCTTCTCGATCACACCGGTGAGGCAGAAGGCTTTGAGGAACCGCGGCGGGAGAGCACCCGGCAGCGAGAGGCCTATTTCCTGGAATACGCATCGGCCATACAGGCGTCGGCCCAAATACCCCTCATGGTGACCGGCGGTTTCCGGAGCCGTCAGGCCATGGAAGACGCCGTATCGTCGGGAGAGACCGACGTGGTGGGACTGGCGCGGCCATTCTGCGTGGATCCGGATCTCCCGAAGCGACTGATCGAGGGAACCGTGGACAGGGCGGAATCGCCGGAACGCGATCTGCGGCTCGGGCCCGGCAGACTGCTGGGACCGGCGAGCCCCGTGTTTCTTCTGAAATTTCTCAATGTGCAGGGAGAAGTGGCCTGGTTTTACCGGCAGATTATCCGGCTCGCCAGGGGTGAAGCCCCGGATACAGGCCTGGGGCTGAGAAGCGCGCTTTTCCGGCACTTTCGAGACGAGATCCGGTTGAGCCGGCGGCGCGCGTTCCGGCCCGATCACTCAGCTCTTTAAACCTCCGGAGTCCTTTGGGCGTCAAAGGGAAAACCACATCGACCCGGTCCGGCCACTTAAAAGGAACAGACATGCGCAAGGCAACGCTAATCGCGTCCATCCTCGTTCTGGGATTGGCGACCGCTACCGCATCAGCGGCACGCTGCAAACACCGGGTGGACCGGTCCGCGGAAATCGAGCCAGACGGAATCACGACAGTGGAGATCTACGCTCTTGCCGGGGATCTGCGCGTGCGGGGCGTCGAGGGAGAGACTGCAGTCCGGGCCACGGGCGACGCCTGTGTTTCCAAGGAGGGGATGCTGGAGGAAATCGGCATCACGGCCCGCCGGACGGACGATCGGATACAGATCCTGGCTGAAATGCCCGACACGTCGGGAGAGACGGGAGACCGATGGGCCCGACAGTACGCTGTCATGGACCTGGTGGTCGAGCTGCCCGCCGGCATGGCCGTGGTCGTCCACGACAGCAGTGGCGACCTGGAGGTCACTAATCTGGCGTCCGCAGAGGTCAGCGACAGTTCCGGCGGAATCGAGCTTCGTGACATTGCCGGGCCCGTCGTGATTCCCCGGGACAGTTCCGGCGACATTTACATGGAGCGGGTTGGTGATGTGACCATCCAGGTGGACAGTTCCGGGGAAATCGAGATCCGGGAGGCCGATTCCGTCACCATCGCCAACGATACCTCGGGCGACATCATCATTCGCCAGATCCGGGGCAGCGTGCTGATCGGCAACGATTCCTCGGGCGCGATTTCGGCCCGGGACGTGGACGGCGACCTGATTGTCGAGAACGATACGTCGGGAGGTATCCGTTACGAACGGGTCGCCGGGCAGGTGAGCGTGCCCGAGGAAAGGCTGGGTCGCTGATACCGGGGAACGCGGGTCCGACATGGTCGAATCTGTTCCGGATCCCCGCTCTGAACCGCGGCGGGTATGGCTTTCGCAATACTGTGAATTTATACAGGTGACTGCTATATTCGGCCGATGGCCAGCGGGGCAGTCAACGGAGATTATCTGGAGAAGCTGAATCCCGCACAGCGGGAGGCGGCCCTCCATGGGCGGCGGACTTCCGACGGATTCCAGTCGGGACCGCTCCTCGTGATCGCCGGGGCGGGAACGGGCAAGACCATGACCCTGGCCCACCGGGTGGCTCACCTCGTTTTGCAGGGCGTGGATCCCAATCGGATCCTGCTGCTGACTTTTACCCGGCGCGCCGCCCGCGAGATGACGGAGCGTGCCCGGCGGATCGTCAGCGAGGCAAAGGCCGAAGCGGGTCACGGGCGGCAGGATGCAAGAATTTCCTGGTCGGGCACCTTCCACGCCGTGGCCAACCGCCTGCTCCGGGAATATGCCGCGAACCTCCGACTGGATCCCTCTTTCACGGTTCTGGACAGAGCCGATTCCGCCGATCTCATGGACGTGGTCCGGCACCGTCTGGATCTGTCCGGCAAATCACGCCGCTTCCCGAAGAAGGATACCTGTCTGGCCATTTATTCCCGATGCGTGAACAGCGGCGACTCGCTCGACGACTGTCTGCAGGAGATATGGCCATGGTGCATGGACTGGCAGGAGGATCTGCGGCGCCTTTTCCGTGCCTACGTGGAGGCCAAGCAGGACAGCGCCTCCCTCGATTACGACGATCTGCTCCTCTACTGGAGCCAGCTGATGGGCGTGCCAGAACTGTCCGCCTCCGTCAGTTCCCGTTTCGACCACATCCTGGTGGACGAATACCAGGACACCAACATGCTGCAGGCCGCGATCCTCAGGGCGCTGCGTCCCGACGGCGCGGGCGTGACCGTGGTGGGCGACGATGCCCAGTCGATCTACTCCTTCCGGGCGGCCGAAATCGAAAACATCCTGGGCTTCCCGGAGGCTTTCACGCCCCGCGCCCGTGTCGTCACCCTGGAGAGAAATTATCGCTCGGTTCAGCCGGTGCTGGATGCCGCCAATGACGTAATAGCCCGTGGATCCCGTCAATACCGCAAGACGCTGTTCTCGCAGAAACCCTCGGACCAGAAACCGAGATTCGTCACGGTGGAGGACGATGAGGCCCAGGCTGATTACGTGGTCTCGCGGGTGCTGATGGCCCGTGAAGAGGGGCAGCGGCTGATGGATCAGGCGGTGCTTTTCCGCAATTCTCATCACAGCGATCGACTCGAGCTGGAGCTGACCCGGCGGAACATTCCCTACGTCAAGTACGGCGGCCTGAAATTTCTGGAGGCCGCTCATGTCAAGGACCTGCTGGCGGTGCTGCGCTGGGCAGAGAATCCCCGGGACCAGGTGGCCGCCTTCAGGGTCGTCCAGTTGCTACCGGGAGCGGGCCCCGTCGCGGCCCAGCGCTGCTTCGATCACCTGGCGGCCCGGGATTACGCGCTCGATTCGCTGGGCGACTATCGGCCCCCGCCGGCGGCCAGGTCCGACTGGCCGGGGCTGGCCGACCTCGTCTCCGGCCTGGGGCCCGGAATCGGCGACTGGCAGTCCCAGGTGGCGGAGGTGAGGGGCTGGTATCGGCAGCACCTGGTCAGGCGGTTCGACGACTGGCAGGTGCGGGAAGGCGACCTGGACGCACTGGAACAGATTGCCGCCGGATTTCCCACCCGCGAGCGATTCCTGAGCGAATTGTCCCTGGATCCTCCCCAGGCGACGGGAGACTACGCCGGGCCGCCTTTGATGGACGAGGATTTCCTCGTCTTGTCCACGGTGCACTCCGCCAAGGGTCAGGAGTGGGATTCCGTCTACATACTGAACGTGGCCGACGGGAACTTTCCCTCCGAGTTCGCCACCGGCCGTCCCGAGTTGATCGAGGAAGAGCGTCGGCTTTTGTATGTTGCCATGACCCGGGCCAAGTCCGAGCTTCACTTGCTCGCCCCGCTACGTTATTTCGTGCCCCAGCAGCGGCGTCTCGGCGACCGCCACGTGTATGGCGCCCGCAGCCGGTTTCTTCCAGATTCGGTCATGGCCCGTTTCCAGAAGGTTTTTCACGGGCCGGGCCGTTCTGACGGGGCGGGACCGCCGGCAGCCAGCGACACTATCGTGGACGCGGGCGCCCGACTTCGCGAAATGTGGTAGCAAAAAGAAAGGGCCGCCCCGGGGCGGCCCTCGCGTCGCGAATCGGGAAACCTGAGTTATTTCCCGAAGGAATATCCAAAACCGGCGAAGCCCATAAACATTTTGTCGTCGCTGGTGATGGGGCTGTCGTCCACCTCGTCGCCCATGAAGTCGTAACGGGTGCCGACCAGAAACATCCACTTGGATTCCGGTCGCTGATACCCGAGCACCAGTCCCAGGCGAACCCAGGTCTCGTCGTCGCCTTCATAGGCGGTTCGGC
>JASFOT010000012.1:0-14063 GCA_050116375.1 Gammaproteobacteria bacterium
CACCATGCTTCGCCGCCATCACCTTCGTCAAAGCCGCCGTCAACGTCGTCTTGCCATGATCAACATGACCAATCGTCCCCACATTTACATGCGGCTTCGTACGCTCAAATTTTGTCTTGGACACGGCTGTTCACCCCTCGGCGAAAATGCTGGAATCTGTAAAAAACCTAAGTCAGGACGCCTTTTTCATGACGGCGTCGGCGACGCTGTTCGGCGCTTCATTGTACTTACCGAACTCCATGGAGTAGGTCGCACGTCCCTGGGTCATCGACCTCAGGTCGGTCGCGTACCCGAACATCTCGGCCAGCGGCACTTCCGCCCGCACGATCTTGCCGGCCGGCGCGTCCTCCATGCCCTGGACAAGACCCCGTCGGCGGTTCAGGTCACCCATGACGTCCCCCATGTAGTCCTCGGGCGTCACGACCTCGACTTCCATGATGGGCTCCAGAAGCACCGGGCTGGCCTTGAGGGCCCCCTCCTTGAATGCCATGGAACCGGCAATCTTGAAGGCCATCTCGCTGGAGTCCACGTCATGGTACGAGCCGTCGTACAGAGTGACCTTGACATCCACCACCGGATAGCCGGCGATCACGCCGTTGGTCAACTGCTCCTTGACGCCCTTGTCCACGGCGGGGATGTATTCCTTCGGAACCACGCCTCCCACAATGGCGTTCTCGAACTCGTACCCGCTTCCGGCTTCCGACGGCTCGATACGAAGCCACACGTGGCCATACTGCCCACGACCACCTGTCTGCCGGACAAACTTGCCCTCCTGCTCGATCGAGGACCGGATGGTCTCACGATAGGCGACCTGCGGATTACCCACGTTGGCCTCGACCCTGAACTCCCGCCGCAGGCGATCGACGATGATCTCCAGATGCAGTTCACCCATCCCGGAAATGATCGTCTGACCGGACTCCTCGTCCGTGTGAACACGGAAGGAAGGATCCTCCTGAGCAAGCTTCGACAGCGCCAGGCCCATCTTTTCCTGGTCGGCCTTGGTCTTAGGCTCCACCGCCACGGAGATAACGGGCTCCGGAAATTCCATACGCTCCAGCGTAATCACGTTTTTCATGTCGCACAGCGTGTCGCCGGTGGTGACGTCCTTCAGACCCACCGCGGCGGCAATGTCTCCGGCGCGAACTTCCTTGAGTTCGGCCCTGTCGTTGGCGTGCATCTGGAGAATCCGCCCGATACGCTCGCGCTTGCCCTTGACCGGGTTATAGACGGTATCTCCCGAGTGAATCACGCCGGAGTAGACCCGGAAGAAGGTCAGGCTGCCCACGAAGGGATCGGTGGCGATCTTGAAGGCCAAAGCCGCGAAGGGCTCGTCGTCGTCCGATTGACGCTTGCCTTCGCTTTCGTCCTCGAGCAGACCGCGGATCGACGGCACGTCGATGGGCGACGGCATGTATTCGATGACGGCGTCCAGCATGGCCTGCACGCCCTTGTTCTTGAACGCCGATCCGCATAGCACGGGCACGATCTGGTTCGCCAGGGTACGGGCCCGAATGCCGCGGCGGATTTCCTCGATGGTCAGATCCCCGTCGTTCAGGAACTTTTCGAGCAACTCCTCGTCGCCCTCTGCGGCGGCCTCCACAAGCTTCTCGCGCCACTCGGCGCAGTCGGCCTGCATGTCATCCGGAATGTCCGCTTCTTCATAACGCATGCCCTGGGTTTCGTCATCCCAGAGAATGGCCTTCATTTTCAGCAGATCGACGACGCCCCTGAAATTTTCCTCGGCCCCGATCGGCAGCTGCAGCGGAACCGGGTCGGCCCCCAGTCTTTCCTTGATCTGCCGCACGACCCGCAGGAAATCTGCGCCGGCCCTGTCCATCTTGTTGACGAAGGCCAGGCGCGGGACCTTGTACTTGGTCGCCTGGCGCCAGACCGTCTCGGACTGGGGCTCCACTCCGCCGACGGAGCAAAACACCGCCACCGCACCGTCCAGAACACGAAGGGAACGCTCCACCTCGATCGTGAAGTCCACGTGCCCCGGCGTGTCGATAATGTTGACCCGATGCTGTGGGTACTGGTGGTCCATGCCTTCCCAGAAGCAGGTCGTCGCCGCGGAGGTAATGGTAATTCCGCGCTCCTGTTCCTGCTCCATCCAGTCCATCACGGCGGCACCGTCATGCACCTCGCCGATTTTGTGCGAGACACCTGTGTAGAACAGGATGCGCTCCGTAGTGGTCGTCTTCCCGGCATCGATGTGGGCCATGATGCCGATGTTCCGATAGCGCTCGATTGGCGTCGTGCGTGCCACGATCAGTACCTCAGGTAAAGAATTCGCTGTTACCAGCGATAGTGAGCGAAGGCCTTGTTGGCCTCGGCCATCCGATGGGTGTCCTCGCGCTTCTTGACCGCAGTCCCGCGGTTGTCGGCGGCCTCCATGAGCTCGCCGGCCAGCCGCTGGGCCATGGATTTCTCGCTGCGCTTGCGGGCGGCGTCGATCACCCAGCGCATCGCCAGAGTCTGGCGCCGCACCGGTCGGACCTCCACGGGAACCTGGTAGGTGGCGCCACCGACGCGGCGAGACTTCACCTCAACCGCAGGCTTGACGTTGTCCAGCGCCTGCTCCAGAACCTCCACGGCCTGCTCGACCGGGATCTTGCGACGATCCGCAATGGTATCGATCGCTCCGTACACAATGCGTTCGGCAACCGATTTCTTGCCGCTCTCCATGACCATATTCATGAAACGGGCCAGCATCTCGTTGTTGAAACGCGGGTCGGGAAGAACCGTGCGGCGGGGTGCCTGTACTCGTCTGGACATATCAGTCTGCCTGGATCTGGGTATTGAAATGAATCACGACTTGGGCCGCTTGGCGCCGTACTTGGAGCGCCCCTGGCGACGATCGCCCACGCCCGCGCAATCCAGGGTTCCCCGGATCGTGTGATAGCGGACGCCGGGCAGGTCCTTGACTCGACCTCCGCGGATCATGACCACGGAGTGCTCCTGAAGGTTATGCCCTTCTCCGCCGATGTAGCTGCTGACCTCGTAACCGTTGGTCAGCCGAACGCGGGCCACCTTCCGCAGGGCCGAGTTCGGCTTCTTCGGAGTCGTGGTGTACACGCGCGTGCACACGCCCCGACGCTGGGGGCAGGCCTGCAGGGCCGGCACATTGGTCTTATCGCGCTTCGTACGACGCGGTTTGCGAACCAGTTGATTGATCGTGGCCATGTAAAAATCTCTGTTTGTGATCCAGCTTTCCAGAGAAGAAGCGGGCCGCCCGCGGGCGACCCGGCATCTGCGCAAGAAAGTACAGGCCGACGTTGTTGGCCGGCCTGAGCAAAGCCCTAGAATTTTAGGAATGGCGGGCTCGGCTGTCAACCGAGCCCGCTTCCCGCATCAGGCGGTTTCTTCCGGCGTCTCCATCTCCGAGGGGTCGACCCCGGCAGCCTCCATGGCCTCCTGGATGGTCATGTCCTCGGGCTTCTGCTCCGCCCGTCGCCGGCGTTCCTGATGGAAAGCAAAGCCCGTACCGGCCGGGATGAGCCGGCCGACGATGACATTTTCCTTCAGGCCCCGCAGATCGTCCCGGGTCCCCTTGACGGCAGCCTCGGTAAGCACTCGGGTCGTCTCCTGGAACGAAGCGGCGGAAATGAAGGATTCCGTGGCCAGGGAAGCCTTGGTGATTCCCAGAAGCACGGGCTCAGCCTTGGCAAGGTCCCGGCCATCCGCTTCCGCCCTCTCGTTCTCTTCCAGTACCCGCGCCCGGTCCATCTGTTCTCCCTTGAGGAACTTGGTCTCCCCGGGGTCCGAGATTTCCACCTTGCGAAGCATCTGGCGAATGATGACCTCGATGTGCTTGTCATTGATCTTGACACCCTGCAGACGGTACACATCCTGGATTTCACGGACCAGATAGTCAGCCAGCCTCTCGGCGCCCTGCAGTCTAAGGATGTCGTGGGGATTGGGTTCGCCGTCTGCGATCACCTCGCCCCGCTCCACCTGCTCGCCTTCGAAGACGTTCAGGTGCCGCCACTTCGGAATCAGATCCTCGTGGGCTTCCCCGTCCTCGTCGGTGATGATCAGTCGCCGCTTGCCCTTGGTTTCCTTGCCAAAGCTCACTGTTCCGCTGTGCTCGGCCAGAATCGCGAACTCCTTGGGCTTACGGGCCTCGAAAAGGTCCGCGACACGGGGCAAGCCGCCGGTGATGTCCCGAGTCTTCGACGATTCCTGCGGAATCCGCGCGAGTACGTCTCCGACGCCCACCTTCGAGCCGTCTGTCATCGTCACCACTGCACCGACGGGCAGTGCATAAACCGCCGGTATCTTGGTGTTCGCGAAACATATCTCCTTGCCCTTGGCATCCACCAGCCTCGCCACCGGTCGCAGATCCTTGCTGCCGCCGCGCTGCTTGGGATCGATCATCGCGATACTGGAAAGGCCGGTGATTTCGTCCACCCGGCTCTCCACGGTGACGCCTTCGATAAAGTCATCGAACTTGAGCTTGCCGGCGACCTCGGTCACCACCGGGTGAGTGTGCGGATCCCAGGTGGCCACCACCTGTCCGGGAGAAACGTCTTGTCCCTCGTCGATGGTGATGATCGCGCCATAGGGAATCTTGTAGCGCTCCCGCTCGCGGCCGTACTCGTCCATGACTCCGAGTTCGCCGGATCGGGAGACAGCAACCAGGTGACCATCCTCGTGCCGAACGGTCTTGAGGTTGTGCAGACGGGCCGTGCCCTTGCCCTTGATGTCGACGCTGTTGGCCGCCGCCGATCGGGATGCCGCACCACCGATGTGGAAGGTGCGCATGGTCAGCTGCGTACCCGGTTCGCCGATGGACTGGGCCGCGATAACACCGACTGCCTCGCCGATGTTGATACGATGCCCCCGGGCCAGGTCCCGACCGTAACACTGGGAACATACGCCGTAGCGGGTCTCGCAAGTAATCGGCGATCGCACCCAGATCTGGTCGATGCCCTTCTCCTCAAGCCGGGAGACCCACTGCTCGTCGAGAAGCGTGCCCCGCTCGACGAGCACGTCTTCCGTACCCGGCACGTGCAGATCCTGAGCGACCACCCGTCCCAGTACGCGTTCCCGCAGCGGCTCGACGATGTCGCCGCCCTCGACCAGAGGCGCCATCAGAAGCCCGATCTCGGTCCCGCAATCTTCCTCGGTGACGACCAGGTCCTGGGCCACGTCCACCAGACGCCGGGTGAGATACCCGGAATTGGCCGTCTTGAGAGCCGTGTCGGCCAGGCCCTTTCGGGCGCCGTGCGTCGAGATAAAGTACTGGAGAACATTGAGGCCCTCACGGAAGTTCGCCGTAATGGGTGTCTCGATGATCGAACCGTCCGGCTTGGCCATCAGGCCACGCATACCGGCCAACTGCCGAATCTGGGCCGCGGAGCCCCTGGCGCCGGAGTCCGCCATCATGAAAATCGAATTGAAGGACTTCTGACTCACCTTCGACCCGTCCGCAGCCACCACATCATCCGTGCCGAGCTTCTCCATCATGGCCTTGGCGACCCGGTCGTTGGTGTGCGACCAGATATCGACGACCTTGTTGTAGCGTTCGCCGTTGGTCACAAGACCTGACGCATACTGGTCCTGGATCTCCTTGACCTCGCTCTCGGCGGAAGAAAGGATGCCGCCCTTTTCGTCAGGGACGACCATGTCATCCACGCCGATGGAAACACCAGCCATGGTCGCGTAACGGAAACCCGTGTACATCAGCTGGTCGGCGAACACGACGGTCTTCTTCAGTCCCAGCTGCCTGTAGCAAGCGTTGATGACCGCCGAGATCGCCTTCTTGGTCATGTCCTGGTTGATGAGGTCGTAGGACAGGCCAGGCGGAAGGATCTCGGAAAGCAGGGCCCGACCGATGGTGGTCTCGTTGAGCCTGCTCACGGGCTTGAGTTCGCCCTCATCGTTCACATACTCGACGATTCGCACCTTGACTCGGGCCTGGAGGTCGGCCTTTCCATTCTCGTAAGCCCGGTGCGCCTCTCGCACGTCGCTGAAAACCATGCCCTCACCGGCGGCGTTCACACGCTCGCGCGTCATGTAGTACAGGCCCAGAACCACGTCCTGGGACGGCACGATGATAGGATCCCCGTTCGCCGGCGAGAGGATATTGTTCGAGGACATCATCAACGCTCTGGCTTCCAGCTGCGCCTCCAGCGACAGCGGTACGTGCACCGCCATCTGATCGCCGTCGAAGTCGGCGTTGAAAGCCGTGCAGACCAGCGGATGCAGCTGGATCGCCTTGCCCTCCACCAGCACCGGCTCGAAAGCCTGGATGCCCAGCCGATGGAGCGTGGGTGCCCGGTTCAAAAGCACAGGATGCTCGCGGATCACTTCCTCCAGGATGTCCCACACCTCGGGGCCTTCCCGCTCCACCAGTCGCTTGGCCGCCTTGATGGTCGCGGCTTCGCCGCGCAGCTGCAGCTTGCTGAAAATAAACGGCTTGAACAGCTCCAGCGCCATCTTTTTCGGCAGACCGCACTGATGCAGCTTGAGCGTGGGACCGACCACGATCACGGATCGGCCCGAGTAATCCACCCGCTTGCCGAGCAGGTTCTGGCGGAACCTGCCCTGCTTGCCCTTGATCATGTCGGCCAGCGACTTGAGCGGCCGCTTGTTGGTGCCGGTAATGGCACGACCGCGCCGGCCGTTATCCAGCAGCGCGTCCACGGACTCCTGGAGCATCCTCTTCTCGTTGCGCACGATGATGTCTGGCGCGTTGAGCTCGAGCAGCCGTCGCAGACGGTTGTTACGATTGATCACCCGGCGATACAGATCGTTCAGATCGGAGGTGGCGAAACGTCCGCCGTCCAGCGGCACCAGAGGGCGGAGATCAGGCGGCAGTACGGGAAGGACGGTGAGAACCATCCACTGCGGCTTGATGCCCGACTCCAGGAAAGATTCCAGCAGCTTGAGACGCTTCGAGAGCCGCTTGATCTTGGTCTCTGAATTGGTACCGTCGATCTCCTCACGGACCCGCGCGACCTCGGCGGACAGGTCCACGGTCTTGAGCATCTCGTGGACGGCCTCGGCCCCCATGACGGCGTCGAATTCGTCACCATGCTCCTCGATGGCCTCCAGATACTGCTCGTCGGAGAGCAACTGGCCCCGCTCCAGCGGGGTGAGCCCGGGCTCCACCACTACGAAGGCCTCGAAGTAGAGCACACGCTCGATTTCCCTGAGCGTCATATCCAGCATCAGGCCGATCCGCGACGGCAGCGACTTCAGGAACCATATATGCGCCACCGGGCTTGCCAGCTCGATGTGGCCCATGCGTTCCCGCCGCACCTTGGTCTGGGTAACCTCGACACCACACTTCTCGCAGACCACGCCGCGATGCTTCAGGCGCTTGTATTTGCCGCACAGGCACTCGTAGTCCTTTACGGGCCCGAAAATCTTCGCGCAGAACAGGCCGTCCCGCTCCGGCTTGAAGGTCCGGTAATTGATCGTCTCCGGCTTCTTGACCTCGCCGAAGGACCAGGACCGGATCATCTCCGGTGACGCCAGCCCGATACGGATGGCGTCGAAGTCCTCGACTGCGGCCTGCTGCCTGAAAAGCATGAGAAGGTCTTTCATGTTGTCACCTGCTCCGGTGGCTTGTCTGTTTCAGTCCGTCTGTCATGTCGGTCATTCAGTCCGTCTCGAGCTCCATGTTGATGCCCAGAGAACGGATTTCCTTGACCAGCACGTTGAAGGACTCCGGCATACCCGCGCTCATGGCGTGGGTCCCGTCAACGATGTTCTTGTACATGCGGGTACGCCCCTGGACGTCGTCCGACTTGACGGTGAGCATCTCCTGCAATGTGTAGGCCGCTCCGTAGGCTTCCAGGGCCCACACTTCCATCTCGCCGAACCGCTGTCCGCCGAACTGCGCCTTGCCGCCCAGCGGCTGCTGGGTGACGAGGCTGTACGGACCGGTGGATCGCGCGTGCATCTTGTCGTCAACCAGGTGATTGAGCTTCAGCATGTACATGTAACCAACGGTAATCGGCCGATCGAAGGCATCGCCCGTGCGCCCGTCGATGAGCGTCGTCTGACCGCTCTCCGGCAGGCCCGCCAGTTCCAACAGAGACTTGATCTCGCCCTCGTCCGCACCGTCGAAAACCGGCGTGGCCATGGGCACGCCCGAGGTCAGGTTGACGGCCAGTTCCAGCAGATCCTTGTCATCGAGATCCCGAATATCCTCCTTCTGACCACCGGACTTGTTATAGATGGTCTCCAGAAGGCTTCGGATCTGAGCGGCCGAATTATTGCTTTCGATCATTTCGCCGATCTTTCGGCCCAGTCCCTTCGCGGCCCAGCCCAGGTGGGTTTCCAGCACCTGACCCACATTCATGCGGGACGGAACACCAAGGGGATTGAGCACGATATCCACGGGAGTACCGTCTTCGGTGTAAGGCATGTCTTCCACCGGAACGATGGTGGAAATGACGCCCTTGTTACCGTGCCGGCCAGCCATCTTGTCGCCTGGCTGAACGCGTCGCTTGACGGCCAGGTATACCTTGACCATCTTCAGAACGCCCGGCGCCAGGTCGTCACCGGCCGTGATCTTGGCCTTTTTCTCCTCGAAGTGACGGTCGAATTCCTCGCGCTGGGCCTGCAGCCGCTCGGCGATGCGCGCGAGCTGCTCGTTGGCTTCGTCGTTGCGCAGGCGGATCTTGAACCACTCCTCCTGCGCCACGTCCTCCAGGTAGGCTTTCGTGATCTTGCTGCCGGCCTTCAGGCCTCCGGGTCCCCCGTCCGCCACCTTGCCCATCAACATCTTCTCGACGCGGGCGAAAAGATCCTGCTCCAGGATGCGCCGCTGATCGTCCAGGTCCTTCCGGATGCCGGCCATTTCGGCCTGCTCGATCGCCAGCGCACGGGAATCCTTTTCCACCCCGTCGCGGGTGAACACACGGACATCGATCACCGTGCCGTCCATGCCGGGCGGCACCCTCAGGGAAGTATCCTTCACGTCCGAGGCCTTTTCGCCGAAGATCGCCCGCAGGAGCTTCTCTTCGGGGGTCAGCTGGGTCTCGCCCTTGGGCGTGACCTTGCCGACAAGGATGTCGCCGGCCTGGACCTCGGCGCCGATGTAGGCGATGCCGGCCTCGTCCAGATTGGCCAGAGCCGTCTCGCCCACGTTGGGGATGTCCGAAGTCACCTCTTCCGGCCCGAGCTTGGTGTCCCGCGCCACGCAGGTCAGTTCCTCGATATGGATAGTCGTGAACCGGTCTTCGTGGACCACCCTCTCGGAAATCAGGATGGAATCCTCGAAGTTGTATCCGTTCCACGGCATGAAGGCCACCAGCAGATTCTGGCCCAGCGCAAGTTCGCCCAGATTCGTGGACGGGCCATCGGCCAGCACATCGCCCCGGGCGATGACGTCTCCCTCCTTGACCAGCGGACGCTGATTGATACAGGTGTTCTGGTTCGACCGGGTGTACTTGGTCAGGTTGTAGATATCGACGCCGGCCTCGTCCGCCGTGGTCTCCTCGTCATTGACCCGGACCACGATACGGGAGGCATCCACGGAATCCACCGTGCCGCCGCGAAGCGCGATCACCGTCACACCCGAATCGATGGCCACGGCACGTTCCATGCCCGTGCCCACCAGCGGGGCCTCGGAGCGGAGCGTCGGAACGGCCTGACGCTGCATGTTGGATCCCATCAGCGCCCGATTCGCGTCGTCGTGCTCCAGGAACGGAATCAGTGATGCCGCCACCGATACGATCTGTTTCGGTGATACGTCGATGTACTCGATCAGATCCGGAGTGGAAATCGTGAACTCGTTCCGGTGCCTGCAGGAAACCAGGTCGTTGACGAATTCGCCCTTCGCCGTCAGCTCGGCGTTCGCCTGGGCGATAACGTACTGGCTCTCCTCGATTGCCGAGAGGTAGACGATCTCTTCGGTGACCCGACCGTCCTTCACCTGACGGTACGGGGTCTCCAGGAACCCGTATTCGTTGGTCCTGGCATACACGGCCAGAGAGTTGATCAGACCGATATTGGGACCTTCCGGCGTTTCGATGGGACAGACCCGGCCATAGTGGGTCGGATGGACGTCCCTGACCTCGAATCCGGCGCGCTCGCGGGTCAGGCCGCCGGGGCCCAGCGCCGACACGCGCCGCTTGTGGGTTACCTCTGACAGGGGGTTGTTCTGGTCCATGAACTGGGACAGCTGACTGGAACCGAAGAACTCCTTGACCGCCGCCGCCACAGGCTTGGCGTTGATCATTTCCTGGGGCATCAGGCCCTCGGATTCGGCCAGCGTCAGCCGCTCCTTGACCGCGCGCTCCACGCGCACCAGTCCGATACGGAAGGCGTTCTCCGCCATCTCGCCCACACTGCGCACGCGGCGATTGCCCAGATGATCGATATCGTCCACGGAGCCGTAACCGTTGCGGATGTCAATGAGCACCCTGAGGACATCGATGACGTCCGAAAGACCCTCGCCGTGCTCCTGGAACAGCGATTGGGACTCTTCGTCCTTGCGCGAGGAGAAGTAGCGGCCGTCGTACAAGATCCCGGGACCGGTGACGGCATCGCGATTGACGCGGCGATTGAACTTCATCCGGCCGACAGCGGAGAGATCGTACCGCTCGGCGTTGAAAAACAGGTTGTGGAACAGGTTTTCGGCGGCGTCCTTCGTGGGCGGCTCTCCCGGACGCATCATTCTGTAAATCTCCACCAGCGCCTCGAGCCGACTCTTGGTCGGGTCGATTCGAAGGGTATTGGAAATGTAGGGACCGCGATCCAGGTCGTTCACCCACAGCGTCCGGATCTCGCCCACGTCGGCCTCGACCAGCTTTTCCACCAGTTCGGCGGTGAGCTCCTCGTTGGCCTCGGCCAGAAGCTCGCCGGTCTCGGTGTCGACCACGTCGTGGGCGAGGATCTTCCCGACGAGGTATTCCTCGGGCACCGTCAGGGTGTTCGCGCTGGACTTCTCCATGTCGCGAACGTGGCGCGCGGTAATCCGGCGGCCTTCCTCGACGATCAGCTTCTTCCCGAGCTTGATGTCGAACACGGCGGTCTCGCCCCTCAGGCGGGACGGCACCAGTTCGAGCTCGATGCCCTTCTTGCCGAAGTGGAAGGTATTGGTCTCGAAGAATGCGCCCAGCATCTCCTCGTTGGTGTAGCCGAGAGCCCTGAGGATGATGCTCACCGGCAGCTTGCGGCGGCGATCGATCCGCGCAAACACGCTGTCCTTGGGATCGAACTCGAAATCGAGCCAGGAACCACGGTAGGGGATGACCCTGGCAGAGAAAAGCAGCTTGCCGGAGGAATGGGTCTTGCCCTTGTCATGGTCGTAGAACACTCCCGGTGAGCGATGCAGCTGGGAGACGATCACCCGCTCTGTTCCGTTGATCACGAAAGTGCCGTTGTCGGTCATGAGCGGCAGTTCGCCGAGGTACACCTCCTGCTCGCGTATGTCCTTGATCGGCTTCTGTGACCCGCTGGCTTCCTTGTCGTAAATCACCAGCCGGACCTTGACCCTGAGAGGGGCCGAGTAGGTCAGGCCGCGCAGCTGGCATTCCTTGACGTCGAAGGCCGGCTCGCCGAGCCGGTAGCTGACGTATTCGAGGGCCGCGTTGCCCGAATAGCTGACTATGGGGAAAACGGTCTTGAAAGCTGCGTGCAGCCCGATTTCGTCGCGGTTGCCCTCCGCCGTATCGGCCTGCAGGAACTTGCGGTAGGAATCGAGCTGGATCGACAGAAGGTACGGCACGTCCAGAATACTGGGCCGCTTGCCGAAGTTCTTTCTGATCCGTTTTTTCTCGGTGAAGGAATAGGCCATCGGGCTCACCCTCGGTTCAGGCTATGTATTTCCGGCACAAGGCCGGCACGAGGCGCGGACGGAGCCGCGCCGGAAAGCAAAAGCGGGAAAAGGCCGGCGGCGCGCGCCACCAGCCATCCCCTGAAATCAGGCATGAGTGCCTGCGTAGACAGACCTACTTGACCTCGACGCTTGCGCCGGCTTCTTCGAGCTGCTTCTTGAGTTCTTCCGCCTCTTCCTTGGAGACGCCTTCCTTGATGGTGGCGGGCACGCCCTCCACCATGTCCTTGGCTTCCTTGAGGCCAAGACCGGTAATGCCGCGCACAGCCTTGATGACGGCAACCTTGTTGCCACCGAAGCTGGACATTACGACGTCGAACTCGGTCTTTTCTTCAGCGGCAGCCTCGCCGGCGCCCGGCGCGGCAGCCACTGCAGCGACCGGCGCGGCGGCGGACACGCCCCACTTGTCCTCGAGCTCCTTGACGAGCTCGGTGACCTCGAGAACGCTCATGTTGCTGAGAGCGTCAATGATGTCTTCGCGTGAAACAGCCATTTCAAAATCTCCTGATGATTTCCGGTGTTACCCGTCTGTTAAATCCAAATTCCGAATCGAATGCCTGGGTTAGGCCGCCTGCTGCTCCTGCCGGGCCGCGATAACGCGGGCCAGGGACGCGGCGGGCTCCGCCAGCGTGCGAACAAGCTTGCTCGCCGGCGCCTGCATGACGCCCAGCAGCATTGCCCGGGCCTCGTCCAGGGTCGGCAGGCTGGCCAGTCGCTCCAGATCGGAGGAGGGCAAAACCGCTCCGCCGATGGCTATCAGCTTGGCCACCAGTTTGTCGTGATCCTTGGCGAAAGCCTTGACCACGCGGGCCGCAGCACCGGGGTCCTCCTGCGAGAACGCCAGCACCAGAGGGCCCTGGAGACCTTCCTGCATGCATTCGAAGTCGGTGCCCTCGACGGCACGACGCGCCAGGGTGTTCTTGACGACGCGCAGGTAGACACCGCCTTCGCGAGCCTGTTTCCTGAGCTCCGTCATTTCGGACACGGTGAGCCCGCGATACTCGGCCGCTACGGCCGAATGCGCGGATGCCGCGACCTGCGCCACCTCCGCGACAAGTGCCTTCTTGTCTTCGAGCCTCAACGCCATTGGTTCCTCCTGGATCCTGATCTATCCACGGGTGCCCCTCCATGACGCACCCCCCTGGATGGTGACCTTCACCAGGATCTGCCTGACTCGGGTAACACCATCTGCGCAGGCTCCGTTATTAAGGCCCCGCCCTTCCGGGACTGAAGCCGCCTGCGGTCTCTGACGATCGCCGGTATCAATTCACCGGCTGGTCCAACGCACTCCATTGCGGCAACTGCCTCCTTCGCACTGTCGGGGGGACCGGTCCCGACAAGGGAGGAAAGCTGCTCCTGACTCCTAGTAACTGATGGTCGACTGGTCGACCGTCACCCCCGGACCCATGGTCGAGGAGACGGTGACCCGCTTCATGTACACACCCTTGGACGCCGCCGGCTTCGCCTTGGAAAGATCCGCAAGCAGCGCCGCCAGGTTCTCTTTCAGCGCGCCCACCTCGAACTGGACACTGCCGATCGGGCAGTGAATGATGCCCGCCTTGTCCGTGCGGTAGCGCACCTGCCCTGCCTTGGCATTCTGTACAGCCGTCGCCACATCTGCGGTGACCGTGCCTACCTTGGGATTGGGCATCAGACCCCGCGGACCGAGTACCGGGCCCAGCGGTCCGACGACGCGCATGGCGTCCGGGGTGGCGATGACGACGTCGAAGTCCATCTCGCCGCCCTTGATCTTTTCGGCCAGATCCTCGAACCCGACAATATCGGCGCCGGCCTCCTTGGCAGCGTCCGCGTTCGGGCCCTGGGCAAACACGGCGACCCGGACGGTCTTGCCGGTGCCGTTGGGCAATACGGTCGAGCCCCGAACCACCTGATCCGATTTCCGCGGATCCACGCCCAGGTTCACGGCCACGTCCACGGACTCCGAAAACTTGGCAGTGGCGAGTTCCTTGATCAGGGAAAGCGCCTCGTCGACGGGATACAGCCTGCCACGGCTGACCTTCTCCGCGAAAAGCTTCGCGCGCTTGGATTTCCTGGCCATCAGTCCACGCCCTCCACATTCAGCCCCATGCTGCGGGCGCTGCCTGCGATCGTTCTGACGGCGGCGTCCATATCGGCTGCCGTCAGATCGGGCATTTTGGCCTTGGCAATTTCCTCCAGCTGCGCGCGGTTCACCTTGCCAACCTTGTTGGTGTTGGGCTCCCCGCTGCCCTTGGCGATTCCCGCAGCCTTCCTGAGAAGCACCGCC
>JASFOT010000013.1:0-13834 GCA_050116375.1 Gammaproteobacteria bacterium
GATGCTGACCCAGCCCCTTCCGGCTGGTTGTCGTCAGAAAACGCGCCGGGATGATCTGATCCGTGTCCACATTGGCATGCGGAAGCACCACCGTCCGGGAGCGGATCATCTTGACTGCCTCCATCAGGCGATCCTCCGGCGCTCGTCCAGGAATGGCCGGGGATCGGCGACTGCGCCCGCCACCGCCGAAGCCGCCGCGGTCAGCGGGCTGGCCAGAAGAGTTCGGGCGCCCGTGCCCTGGCGGCCTTCGAAATTGCGATTGCTCGTGCTCAGAACGGTCTGCCCCGGCGCTGCCCGATCACCGTTCATGGCGATACAGAGAGAGCAGCCCGACTCGTGCCACTCGGCGCCGGCCTCCGTGAAGACCCGGTCCAGTCCCTCGGCCTCCGCCCGTCGCTTGGTTTCCTGGGAACCGGGAACCACAAGCATGCGAACACCCCTCGCGACCCGGCGGCCCCTCAGCACGGAAGCCGCCTGTCTCAGGTCCGTCAGACGAGAGTTCGTGCAGGACCCGACAAAGACCAGCTGAACGGGCCGCCCCGCCAGCGCCTCGCCGGCCGAGAATCCCATGTATTCCAGAGCGCGGCTTGCGGCGGATTCGGGAACGCGCCCCGTCACCGGCGCCACCATGCCGGGATCGGTGCCCCAGGTCACCTGGGGCTCGAGATCCGAGACGTCGATACCGACGGTATCGTCAAACTTGGCGCCGGGATCGCTCGCCAGGGAGCGCCAGTGGCGCACACTTTTCTCCCAGGCCTCGCCGGCCGGTGCCATAGGCCTGCCCGCCAGGTATTCGAAGGTCACATCGTCCGGAGCCACCATGCCCGCACGGGCACCGGCCTCTATTGCCATGTTGCAGAGAGTCATTCGCGCGTCCATGGACATGGCCCGCACGGCTTCCCCGCGGAATTCGATAACGTGGCCGGTACCTCCGCCCACGCCGATACGGCCGATGAGGGCGAGTACCGCATCCTTGGAGGTCACGCCCTCGGCCAGGGCGCCCGACAGGTCCACAGCCAGGGTCCTCGGCCGACGCTGCAGCAAACACTGGGTAGCCAGGACGTGGGCAACCTCGGTAGTGCCGATGCCGAAGGCCAGCGCCCCGAAAGCGCCGTGGGTAGTGGTGTGACTGTCGCCGCAGACCACGGTCATCCCCGGTTGCGTGGCCCCCAGCTCCGGTCCGATGACGTGGACGATGCCGCGCCGGGAGTTTTTCACGCCAAGCAGGCGTATTCCGGATCGGCCGCAGTTCACGTCCAGCTTGCGTATCTGGTTCCGGGCCGCAACGTCCATGTCGGCTAGCTGGTTCCGCCAGCTTTCCGGGGATGTGGGAATCGAGTGGTCCACGGTGGCAAGACAGCGATCCGGTCGGCGGACCGGGATACCCCGCTCGCGCAACAGGTCGAAAGCCTGTGGCGAAGTGACTTCGTGGACCAGATGAAGGTCGATGTAGAGCACTGCTGGCGTGTCCGGGGACTCCGGGACGACCACGTGTTGCTGCCAGATCCGGTCGAAGAGCGTCTTCGGCGTATCCGGGCCAGTCTTTCCTTTCTCGGCTGTGCTCATATAGCCACGGACGGCCGCATTGGCGGCACAAGGGGCTCCAGCCAGCCACGGCTGTCCGGGGTCTTGCCGCTGAAGATCCCGAAAAACGCGTCCTGCAGCCGCTCGGTGATCGGCCCCCGGGACCCCGAACCGATTTCGATCCGGTCCACGGAGCGCACCGGGGTCACCTCAGCCGCGGTGCCGGTGAAGAAGATCTCGTCGGCGAAGTAGAGCATCTCCCTCGGGATCGGCTGCTCCATCACCTCGATACCCATGTCTCGGGCCAGACACATCACGGTGTCACGGGTGATGCCCGCGAGGATCGACGAAGCCGCCGGCGGCGTCATCAGCCGGCCGTCCTTGATCAGGAACAGGTTTTCACCCGCCCCTTCGCCGACCATGCCGTCGGTGGTCAGACCAATTCCCTCGGCGAAACCGTTGCGTTTGGCTTCCATGCTGATGAGCTGGCTGGACAGATAGCCGCCGGCCGCCTTGGCCCCGGCGGGAATAGTGTTGGGCGCGACCCTCTGCCAGGAGGACACGCAGACGTCCACACCGTTCTTGAGCCCCTCCTCGCCAAGATAGGCGCCCCATTCGAAGGCGGCCACCGCCACCTCTACCGGCGACCCTTCCCTGGCGGTCAGCCCCAGTCCGGCCATGCCGCGGAAAGCCACCGGGCGGATGTACGCCCCTTTCGCGAGGCCGTTCTCTGTTACCACCTGCTTGCAGGCGCGCTCCAGTTCATCCTGCGCGAATGGCATCGGGATGCGATACAGCTTGGCGGAGTTGTACATCCGCGTCATGTGATCGCCCAGCCGGAACGCTCTGGGTCCGGAAGGCGTGGCGTACACCCGGATCCCTTCGAATACGGACGAACCGTAATGCAGGGCATGGCTGAGGACATGCACCGTGGCCTGTTCCCACGGAACCATCCTGCCGTTGAACCAGATGACGCGTTTTGAGTCTTCAGACACGAATCAACCTCCGTATCGCTGTCGATTTATTCAGCCCGGGCCGGCAGCTGCCAGACTCGGACGGTTCGGGCTGTCCCCTTGTCGCCGGCGCAGGTCGCAAATTCTGTTGACCGCCTGCAGGAAAGCCAGGGCGCTGGCCTCGACAATATCCGTGTCGAAGCCTTTGCCATGGTAGGTACGGCCATCGTGTTCCACGCTCACCACCGCCTCCCCCTGGGCATCTCCGCCGACCGTGACGTTGCGGATATCGAAATTCCGGAGCCGGGCCTCGATCCCCGTGGCCAGCTCGATGGCGTGGAATGCTGCCGCGACCGGTCCGTCACCCTCGGCGGACTCCCGCCGCGAAGTGCCATCCGCATGCACCAGTTCCACCTCCGCTGAGGGCGCAATGCCTTTCCCGGACCTGATCTGCATGGAGGCCAGCCGCCAGGGCCCCGCCTCCGCGGCGTCAGAGCGAAGCACCAGGGCTTCGATGTCAGCGTCGAACACCTCTTTCTTGCGGTCAGCCAGCTGCTTGAAGGCGATAAACGCCCGGTCCAGCTCCGCCTCGTCCAGATGCAGGCCAAGAGCCTGCACCCGGTCGCGGAACGCATGTCGCCCGCTGTGCTTACCCAGAACCAGGCGGCTGCCGCCCATGCCGACGTCCTCCGGGCGCATGATCTCGTAGGTGGACTGGTGACGCAGCATTCCATGCTGGTGGATTCCCGCCTCGTGGGCAAAAGCGTTGTCGCCCACGACGGCCTTGTTCCTCGGCACGTGGACGCCGGTCACCGCCGCCACGAGGCGGCTGGTCGGATACAGGCGTGTGCTGTCTACGGAGGTGGAGACGCCGAGACGATCGGCTCGTGTCCTCACCGCCATGACGACCTCTTCCAGAGAGCAGTTGCCGGCTCGTTCGCCGATGCCGTTGACCGTGCACTCGATCTGCCGTGCACCGGCCTCCACGGCCGCCAGGCTGTTGGCCACCGCCATACCCAGGTCGTCGTGGCAATGAACGCTTACCGTCGCCCGATCCACGTCCTGCACGTTTTCCCTCAGGTAACGGATCAGATCGGCAAACTCGCCGGGCACCGCGTAACCCACCGTGTCCGGCACATTGACGGTCCTGGCGCCGGCCGCGATTACGGCGGACAGGACCTCCGCCAGGAACCCCGGTTCCGTGCGGGCCGCGTCCTCGGCGGAAAATTCCACGTCGTCGCAAAATTCCAGCGCCATCTTCACGCCCGAGACCGCACGACGCAGAACCTCCTCCCGGGTCAGGCGAAGCTTGAACTTGCGATGAATTGGGCTGGTGGCGATGAACACGTGAATCCGGGCGGATTCCGCCTCACACAGGGCGTCCCAAGCCCGGCGGATGTCGTGCTCTCCGCAGCGGGCCAGCCCGCAGATGGCGGGCCCGCGCACTTCCCGGGCGATGGCCCGGACCGACTCGAAGTCCCCGTCAGACGCCGCGGGGAATCCGGCCTCGATGACGTCCACGCCCAGGTCCGCCAGGGCATGGGCGACCCTCAGCTTCTCGCGGGCCGTCATGCTGCACCCCGGGGCCTGCTCGCCGTCCCGCAGGGTGGTGTCGAAGATGACCAGCCTGCCGGCGGACTGCGGCTGCAGCCGGGTAATCGGGCCGTCAGTATCCATAAGACAGCTCGCCGATTGGGAACATGGGCATCGCCTGGGGCACGTGTCGCGGCGCCGCGCCGGAGAGCGCGTGCATCAGGGTCTCCGTATCGATATTGCCGCCGGTCAGCACCAGCCCGACCCGCTTGCCCCGAAGCTCCTCGCGCATGGCCATGGCTGCCGCCAGCGGCACCGCGGCAGCGCCCTCCGCCATGTGATGGATGGTGGATGCATAACAGCGAATGGCCTCCTGGATCTCCTCCTCGGATACCAGCACCATGCTGTGGAGCAGGTTCCGCAGCACGTTGAGGGTCGTGTCCACCGGGACGCGCACCGCCAGCCCATCGGCGATGGTGTCGGTCACCGCGTGGGGCCGCTCGTCCCCCGTGTGCCAGGCGTGGTGCATGGCGGGGGCATTTTCGGCCTGCACTCCGTAGACCCGTGTCTGCGGACTCAGCGCATTGAACACGATCGACATGCCGGCCGCGATGCTGCCGCCTCCCACAGGCAGGAACAGGGCATCCAGGTGTCCGGCTTCCGCCAGCATTTCCAGAGCGATACTGCCCACGCCTGCGATCAGCTCGGGCTCACGGGCCGGATGCACCAGCCGGGCGCCCCGGGTGCTGGCGAAATGCTCCGCTGCCGTCATGGCGGCGTCGAAATCGTGTCCGGCCTCGATCACTTCGGCACCCAGCGCCGCCATGGCGGCGTTCTTGTGAGGGTTGTTGCCGCCCGGCACAAAAATCGTGCAGCGGACGCCGTTCATGGCGGCGGCCTTTGCCAGGGACTGGCCGTGGTTGCCCCGGGTAGCCGTCACCAGTCCGCGGGCCTTCTCCCCGTCTGACATGTTCGCAAGGAGGTTCAGCCCGCCGCGGATCTTGAAAGACCCGATGTTGTGCGTGTTCTCCAGCTTGACGAAGACTTCGCAACCGACCCGCTCGCTCAGCAGCGGATGGTTGACCAGCGGGGTCGGCGGCAAATGTTCCATGACCACGCGGTGAGCCCGACGGACGTCGTCGAGACTCACCGGAAATACCCTGCCTACACAGGGATCGGAGGACTCGCTATCGAGGTCCACGGTGTTGAGTTCGGTATTCAGCATGCCATGCTCTCCTCCAGCGTTACGGCTGGCTCGTCGGCTTTGACCAGGGTGACGGCGCGGACATCGAAAAGTTTTTCAATCTGTCGCGCCAGTGTTTCAACGGACCGCCCCGGGGAACGCAGCTCGATGGTGAGTTCCATCTGCTGGGCGGCCGCCTGGGTCTCGGCATTAATCGACGTGACCGCAAATCCCCGGCGCTCAATCAGCCCCAGGGCGCGGATCAGGGCCCCCTCTACCCGCTGGATCGTCAGTTTCATCGTGTGGTTCATGCGCTCATGCCCTCCAGCATCACGTCGTTGGTTTCGCCCGGCGGAACCAGTGGCCAGACATTCGTCTTCGGATCGATACACACATGGGCGAGGATGGCGCCGTCCGCGGACAGCAACCGCTCGATGGCGGCATCCACCTCGTCTCGTCGGGTCACGCGGAAGGCCTCGATACCGAACGACCGCGCCACTTCCACGAAATCGGGATTGTCGGAGAGGTCCACTTCGCTGTAACGCTCGGCGTGGAACAGCTCCTGCCATTGCCGCACCATTCCCAGGGAAGCGTTGTCCACGAGAAGCATCTTCAGGGGAAGGTTGTAGCGGCGGATGGTCTGCAGCTCCTGCAGATTCATCATGATCGAACCATCACCGGTGACCGTCAGTACCGGCGCGTCGGGGTCGGCCATCAAGGCACCGATTCCGGCGGGGATGCCGAAACCCATGGTGCCCAGACCGGCGCTGGTCAGATGCTGCTCGGGTCGCTGGAAATGACAGTGTTGCGCCACCCACATCTGGTGCTGCCCCACGTCGCAGGCGATGGTCAGATCGGGATCGGCCTCGCTGATCCTGCGCAGCATGTCCGGCACGTAGATCCCGTCTCCCGGAGCGTCGTATCGCCACTGGTGCTCCCGCTTGCGCTCGGCGCACCAGGCCCGCCAGGGCTCGATGTCCAGGCCTGTCGGCAACTCGGCCAGGGAATAGCGCAGATCGCCCAGCAAACCGGCATCCGCGTATCGAAGCTTGCCGATTTCGCTGGGATCAGCATCCATATGGATGACTTTCGCGCCGGGGGCGAAGCCGTCCAGCCGGCCGGTGGCCCGGTCATCGAATCGGGCGCCGACGCAGATCAGGAGATCGCTGTTCTGCACCGCCTTGTTCGCCGCCAGGTTGCCGTGCATGCCCAGCATCCCGAGATAATCGTCGTGTCGCGTGGGTACCGCCCCGATGCCCTTCAGTGTCGTCACCACCGGGATACGGCTCGCCTCCGCGTAGCGCCGGAAATCCTCCACCGCTCGGGCCATGCCCACGCCGCCTCCGGCATAGAGGACCGGTCGCTCTGCCGAGCGGACGAGCCGGCAGGCTTCCGCGAGCTGGTCCGGATCGGCCCGCCCGGGACGAGGGGTCTTCATCTCGAAAATGGGCGGCTGGGTGGTCTCGGCGTTGGCCACGTCCTTCGGCAGGTCCACCAGCACCGGACCGGGACGTCCCTCGGTGGCGATGTAAAACGCCTCGCCGAGGACTCTCGGAATATCCTCCACCCGCCGGATCGTGAAACTGTGCTTCACGATGGGCATGGTGATTCCGAAAATATCCACTTCCTGAAAGGCATCGGTGCCCATTACGGGCGTGGGCACCTGACCGGTGATGGCGACGATCGGGATCGAATCCATGTAGGCATTGGCGATTCCCGTCACCAGGTTGGTCGCGCCGGGACCCGAAGTCGCCATGCAGATGCCGGGCCGCCCGGTCACCCGCGCGTATCCGTCGGCGGCCAGGGCCGCACCCTGCTCGTGCCGGGCGAGGATATGGCGGATGGGCGAGTCGATCAGGGCGTCATAGACCGGCATGATGGCGCCCCCGGGGTACCCGAAGACCACCTCCACGCCCTCCTGTTCCAGGGCCCTCACCAGTAGCTGTGCGCCTTTCACCGTTATGCCGCCGCCTGCTTGCCTGACTTGAGCCACGACATCCGCGCCCGGAGCTCCCTGCCCACTTTTTCGATGGGGTGTTCCAGGTCTTTCTGCATCATTGCCTTGTACTTCGGAAGCCCCGCCTCGTATTCGGCTGCCCACTGTTTCGCGAACGTCCCGTCCTGGATCTCGGCCAGCACCTGCCGCATCTGGTCCCGGGCGTGCTCGTCGACGACCCGGGGTCCGCGGGTCAGGTCACCGTACTTGGCGGTTTCGCTCACGAACTCGTGCATCTTGGCCAGTCCCCCCTCATGGAGCAGATCGACGATCAGCTTGAGCTCGTGCATGCACTCGAAATAGGCCACTTCCGGCTGGTAACCGGCTTCCACCAGCGTCTCGAACCCCTGGACCACCAGTTCCGTGACGCCGCCACAGAGAACCGCCTGCTCACCGAACAGGTCCGTCTCGGTCTCCTCGGCGAAGGTCGTTTCCAGGACGCCGCCACGGGTGCCGCCGATACCGTGGGCATACCCGAGCGCCCTGGCGCGGGCATGGCCGGTCGCGTCCTGGGCCACCGCCATCAGCGCAGGCACGCCGCGGCCGTCCTCGAACTGGCGGCGGACAAGATCGCCGGGCCCCTTGGGCGCGACGAGAATGACGTCGATGTTTTCGGCAGGCTTGATACGCCCGTAATGAATATTGAACCCGTGGGCAAAGAGCAGCGCGCATCCGGGCTTCAGGTTGCCGGCGACCGCCTCGTAAGCCGCTGGCGCAGCCATGTCCGGCACCAGCAACGCCACAACATCGGCCCCTTTCACCGCGTTCTCCGGCGTCGCCACTTTCATGCCGTCCGCCTCCGCGCGTCGCCAGCTCGGCCCGCCCTCGCGGAGCCCGACGGTCACGTCGAAGCCGCTGTCCTTGAGATTCAGGGCATGGGCCCGTCCCTGGCTCCCGTAACCGACTACGGCTACGCGGGCGCCACGGGTAGTGCGGCTGTCAACATCCGATTCGACGTAAATCTTCATTCTCTACTCCGCTCTCTGCTCAGTTCACGATTTTTTCGGTCAAAAAAAACCCCGCTTCCGTTTCCGGTCGCGGGGTTCTGGTTCTTTGCTTGTACTTTGCCTGTCTAGACCATGCCCCCGCTATTCCCGATTACGAGAATGAGGATAATGAGGCTAATAAGTACGAGGACCGCGTCGCGCACGGGCATGCCGACCGGCGCGGCCTTGGCCACGGCGCGGATCGGACGACGATGTGCGTTGCGATTGGACATTGGCAATTAACGAGCCCTGTCTGCGATTGGACGGATTCTAACCATGTTAGTTTTCCCTGTGTCAACAAAAATTTTTGCGATGCGGCAGTCCCCGACGTACGATCCGCTGCATCGCGGCACTGGCAGGGCCGCATACACCTTATATATGCCACCGGGAAAATCCCATGAGCAAAAAGGACCCCAGAGAGCACTCCCGACGTGTCGTCGACGGCGTGACGCGCGCGCCAAGCCGAGCCATGCTGCGCGCCGTGGGCTTCGTGGATGAGGACTTTCTCAAGCCCCAGATTGGCATTGCCTCTACCTGGAGCCAGGTCACGCCCTGCAACATGCATATCGATGCGCTGGCGCGGGAAGCCGCCGCCGGTGCCGACCAGGCCGGCGGTAAGAGTCTGATTTTCAATACCATTACCGTATCCGACGGCATCTCGATGGGAACCCCGGGGATGCGCTACTCACTGGTCTCCCGGGAGGTCATCGCGGATTCCATCGAGACCGTCGTGGAGGCAGAGGGGCTCGACGGGCTGGTGGCCATCGGCGGCTGCGACAAGAACATGCCCGGGTGCATGATGGCCATTGCCCGCCTGGATCGGCCGGCCGTGTTCGTGTACGGCGGCACTATCCGGCCCGGCAAGGGTCACACCGACGTCGTTTCGGTGTTCGAGGCGGTGGGAGCCCACGCCCGGGGCTCGATCACCGACGCGCAGTTGCGCAGCGTGGAATGCGCCGCCATCCCGGGTCCGGGATCCTGCGGCGGCATGTATACCGCCAACACCATGGCCTCGGCCATCGAGGCCATGGGAATGAGCCTGCCCAACAGTTCTGCCCAGGAAGCCGTGGCCGAAGCAAAACGCACCGACAGCCACCGGGCCGGCGCCGCAGTCTGCGCTCTACTGAATCAGGGCATACGTCCCAGCGACATCCTGTGTCGTGAGGCCTTCGAGAATGCGATCACGGTAACCATTGCGCTCGGAGGGTCCACCAACGCGGTCCTGCACCTGCTGGCCATCGCCGATGCGGCAGGCATCCCGCTGGAGCTGGATGATTTCGCCCGCATTGGGGCGCGGGTGCCCGTGCTGGCGGATCTCAGACCGAGCGGGCGCTACATGATGTCGGAACTCATCGCCATCGGCGGAATTCGCCCGCTCATGAAGACCCTGATGGACGCGGGACTCCTTCACGGAGATGTCCTGACGGTCAGCGGCCAGACGCTGAGCGAGGATCTGACGGACGTCACCCCGTACCCCGACGGGCAGGACATCGTTCGGCCGCTGGACAATCCCATCAAGGGGGACAGCCACCTGGTGATACTCCGCGGCAATCTGGCCCCTGCCGGCGCTGTGGCGAAGATCACCGGCAAGGAAGGCGAGCGTTTCGAGGGTCATGCGCGGGTTTTCCAGTCCGAGGAGCAGGCCCTGGAGGCCATTCTGGGCGACGGCATTCAGGCCGGAGATGTTCTGGTGATCCGATATGAGGGCCCCAGGGGCGGGCCCGGAATGCGCGAAATGCTGAGCCCGACCGCGGCCATCATGGGTAAGGGGCTCGGCGATTCGGTAGCCCTGATCACCGATGGCCGGTTCTCCGGCGGAAGCCACGGCTTCGTCGTCGGTCACGTGGCGCCGGAGGCGGCGGCAGGCGGTCCCATCGCCCTGGTAGAGGACGGTGACCGGATCGTGATCGATGCGGTCCGGAAAGAACTGAACATCGATCTGGATGACGAGGTCCTGCGCCACCGGCGTGACACGTGGCAGCCGGAATCACGACAGGCGGGATGTGTGCTGCGTAAGTATGCCCGCCTCGTCAGCTGCGCCTCGAGAGGGGCGATCACGGATAGCGGGGACTGACGCGGGCACCGTGGTCAGCTCCGGCCCGATGCAGTTCACGGATTTTGGAGGACAGGGCCCCTCCCTGCATTTTGCTCACGCCAACGCCTATCCGCCGGGCAGCTACCGGCGGATGCTGGAGATCCTGGCCGGATCGCACCGGATCAAGTGCATCCACTGGCTGCCACTGGTACAGCCGGACCATCATCCCCATTTCCGGAACTGGCACGAGCTGATCCCGGACCTGGTGAAGTTCATCGAAAGCGAGCTGGATCCGCCGGTACTGGCGGCGGGGCATTCCATGGGCGCTACCCTCACCATGATGACCGCAGTCCGGCGGCCCGACCTGTTCCGCGCGCTGGCGCTGATTGATCCGGTACTCCTGCCCCTGCGGTACATCCTTCCGCTCAGAATCGCACCGCGACGATGGGCGAGACGGGTTCCGATCATTCGCAAGGCCCTGGGACGCCCCGACCGGTGGCAGACACAACAGCAAGCCTTCGAATTCCACCGTCGCGCGCGGGCCTTCGCGCGTCTCGACGACGAGTCGCTGTGGGACTATATCCGGGCAGGCACCCGTAAAAGCGGCGACGGTGGCTGGACCCTGTCCTTCCCGAAAGATTGGGAAGCCAGAATCTACGCCACCTGCCCCTGGGTCTGGCCCGAGCTTCGCCGTTGCCGAACCCCCATGCTCGGGATCCGCGGCTGCCGCTCGGACGTGATTTCCGATGCTGCGTGGACGCGGTGGCAACACCTTCAGCCGGCGGCCAGCTTTGTCGAGTTTCGGGACGCGGGCCATCTGGTCCCGCTACAGCTGCCCGCGGACGTGGCCCGAGCGGTGCTCGATTTTTTTGCCGGATTCGAGTGACCGTCAACGATCGGCGCGGTGTCCTCGCCCATTGGCGGAAGGCGTTATCCTGTCGCCTGGTGTAAGGACAGCTGAACATGTCCGTGTAGCGGCAAGGACCGTAAACCGGAGACCTCATGACCATCGACAAGAAAAGCGACAACGAAGAACTATCGCAAGCCATCGAGACGGAAGCGCTCTGCGAACTGCACCGGTCCGCACCGCCAACTCTCCGGGAGTCCATGGGCCTCAGGCTCGAGTCTGTTGACGGTGCGACTGTCTCTGTGGCCGCTCGCGGCGCCAATATCGTTATCAATCGGGTCATCGGCCTGGGCACGAATGCGCCGGCGAACGGCCGGCAGCTCGACACCATCCGCAACATCTACGCCGACGCGGACGTGAATCGCTACTTTATTCACGCCGCTTCCTCGGCCCGACCCGCTCCCCTGACCGCATTTCTCGAGAACGCCGGCTTTGTCGCGGACCGGCCCTGGATGAAGTTTGTCCGCGACGGTGGGGCGGTGGAAGAGCCGTCTCGGGATCTGGAGATCCGTGAAATCGACGCGGAGCATGCCGGGGACTTCGGACGAATCGCTGGCAGCGCCTTCGGGCTCGGCGAGCCTGCCCGGGAGCTGCTGGCGGCTTTGGTCGGCCGTCCCGGCTGGCGCATCTTCATGAGCTTCGATGCCGGGAGACCGGCCGGGACCGGGGCGCTTTTCGTGCGGGGCAGCGTCGGATGGACCGACTGGGGTGCGACGGACCCCGCGTTCCGCCGCCGCGGCAGCCAGTCTGCCCTTCTGGCCCGGCGGGTGAATGCGGCGGCGGACATGGGGTGCACGCTGCTTTGCACGTGCACGGGAGAGGCCGTGGACGGCGAGGATCAGCACTCCTACCGGAACATCCTGAGGGCGGGTTTCGTGCAGGCCGGCTTGCGGCCGAACTATTCTCCGGCAGGGAGACCCGCATGAGATATCGGGGAGAGGGGCCAGGGTTGGAGCCCTGTGTGAATCCCGATCGATCAGGCGGTGGCTGGCCCTGGAATCCGGTCCCGTGACACAGCCGATCCAGAACGGTTACCTGCTGATTGCGGATATCTCCGGTTTTACCTCGTTCATCGCCGACACGGAACTCGATCACGCCCAGGCCATCATCCAGCAGGTGCTGGACGGTCTCCTAAGGAACCTCACACCGACCATGAATTTTTGCGAGGTGGAGGGTGACGCCGTTTTCGTATATGGACTCGCGGAGCAAGTCAGCCGCGGCGAGCTGATTGCAGAACTGATCGAATCGACCTACGCGGGGTTCAGGGACCAGCAGCGTACGATGATCCGAAATGCTACGTGTCCCTGTCAGGCATGCCGGGCGATCAGCGGCCTGGACCTGAAGTTCGTGGTCCACTATGGGGAATTCGTTCTCCAGGAACTGGCTGGCAAGACCGGCCCGGTGGGATCGTCGGTCAATCTCGTCCACGCCCTGCTGAAGAACCGGGTGGGCGAACAGACCGGCTGGCAGGCATACGCACTCTATACGGCGCAGGCCCTGGGGCAGATGGGCCTGCCGCCAGACGGCATGCACAGGGATGCGGAGCATCGCGAACACCTCGGCACGTTCGCTACCTACAGCACAGACCTGAACGCCCGTTATGAAACGCTGTGTGAGACGCGGCGGATCTTCATTGACAAACAGGACGCCCACTTCGAGGTCGTGCGCGACGTCGGCGCGGCGCGACCGGTCGTGTGGGACTGGCTCAACGACACCGACAAGCGGACCCGTTGGACGATGCATACGGCATGGTCGGCAGTTACCCGCCCCGGCGGCCGTACGGGCCCGAACGCAAGCAACCATTGCGCAACCTACAATGCTATCGAGTACATCCTCGACTGGCGCCCCTTCGACTACTACACCGTTCGAATTACTCGCCATGGACTGGACCTGCTGATTACCGTCAGTCTGGAGGAACTCGAGGACGGTACACGGATGCGGTGGCGGATGAAGGTCGAGTTGCCTCTGCCCCGCTGGCTGCTGGAGAAAATGGCAGGCCTGATGGAATCGCGCCAGCTCCGGCTCCAGGTCAAATTCGATGAAATGGAGCGCCTGATCGCGGAGGAACGCAGGGGCCGATCGTCGCTGCCCGAAAGCGCCCAGCCCTGACCGGCTCGGGTGCCGTCCCGCGTTCAGTCGCCGATACGGAACGAAACGGAACTCGCCGACCAGTTGCCGAATACGGTCTCCTCCAGCACACCGCTGCCCGGAGATTCACCGAAGCCCGTCAGTGCCGTACCCACTTCCTTCATGACCGGCATGACCACCGGCAGGAAAAGATCCTGGAAATCCGGCGCCTCGCCGCCCTCTTCCGCCCAGGCCACATAGCGGCCCAGATAGTCGCGGATTCGCGCCGCGGTCAGTGGGTCGCCGGCGGCGAAAACTCTCAGGGTATCGGGACCCGGCGGCGGTTCATAGTCGATGTAAAAACCGGCGTTGCTCGATGTGAGGGAATCGGGCACCCGGATCTCCTGACCGAAGGGAATGCGACCATCCGGATAGAAATCATTCTGATCGCTGACGGGGTTCGGGAACAGGGGCGACACGGAGCCTTCCGGACCAATGTCGACAACGGTCACGTACGCGGCCTGACTGACGCGCAGGCTCATGATCAGGCTGTTGTCCGGTGCTCGCGGCTCATCGGCATCCCGCACGCGGAAAGCCGGGTAATCCCGGAGGCCGGGGACGCGACTCAACCTGGGCATCCCGTCCACGTC
>JASFOT010000014.1:0-13727 GCA_050116375.1 Gammaproteobacteria bacterium
GACAACCGCTCGGCCTTTAACGCATCATTACCGTAAGCCCGAAGGGGCCGGGGGAGGCCATGTCTTTTCTAAAGGAACTGCAGCGACGCAACGTCATCCGAATGGCGCTCCTGTATATCGTCGCCTCGTGGCTGTTGCTGCAGGTGACCGATGTCCTGTCTTCACTACTGCCGGTCCCGGATTGGACCGGCTCTCTTGTCTTCATTCTGCTGGCCATCGGTTTCCCGCTGGTGCTGATTTTCTCCTGGATATACGAGCTGACGCCGGAGGGAGTGAAGCGGGAGAAGGAGGTAGATCGCAGCCGGTCCATCACGCCGGAAACCGGGCGCAAAATCAATATCCTGATCGTGGTGTTGCTGGTGCTGGCCATTGCCGGCCTGGCCCTCGATCGATTCATTCCGGAAAAGGCGCCTGTGGCCGGGACGGCGACGGAGAAAGAAAAGGGCGTCGCGGAACCTCGCGTCGCGACCAGCGACCCGACGGAACTCGTAGCGGAGAAGTTTGCTTCGCCCCCGGATCGCTCAATCGCGGTGCTGCCCTTTGTAAACATGAGCGGTGACGAGGAGAACGAGTACTTCTCCGATGGCCTGACGGAGGAGCTGCTGAACGTTCTCGCCCAGATCAAGGATCTCCAGGTGGCCGGCCGCACCTCGTCATTCGCCTTCAAGGGCAAAGAGGAAGATCTGCGAGTCATCGGCGAGAAACTGAGCGTGGCCCATATCCTGGAGGGTAGCGTCCGAAAGGCCGGGAACCGGGTCCGGGTCACGGCGCAGTTGATCAAGTCCGACGACGGCTACCACATGTGGTCCCAGACCTACGACCGCGAGCTCGATGACGTCTTCGCCATCCAGGAGGACATCGCCGAACAGGTGGTCGATGCCCTCAAGATCACGCTGCTGGGGGAGGACACCGCCCGGCTTAGCAGGCGACCGACGGACAGCGCCGAAGCCCACGACGCCTATCTGCTCGGGCGGCATGAGCTCCACCGCAACAGTTACGAATCTCTCGCCGAGGCGGTGATCCGCTTCAAGGAAGCGGTACGCCTGGACCCCGACTACGCGGAGGCCTGGGCCGCTCTCGCCGAAGCCTATATGCGCAGCGCAAAGACCGGGTCGATGCCGCTCGATCAAGCTGTCACTCTTGCCGCGAACGCCCTTGATCAGGCCACCGAAGCCAATCCGGACTCGGCCGAGGCCTATGCGATGCTGGGACGCCTGAGCCTCTTGCAGCAGGAAAACGAGGCTGCCGGAGAATATTTCGCGAAGGCCCTCTCATTGCAACCTAACAACCCGGAGGTCCTGACGGGTTTTGCTGGCCTGATGGTCCGGCGGGGCGACGCCCCCGCCGCCCTGGAGTACAACTGGAAGGCGCTGGAACTCGATCCTTTGCGGGCGGACATCCTGTGGCAGCGCGCGGGGATTCTGAACAATCTCCATCGTTACGACGAGGCGATGGCCCAGTACGAAAGGATGCGGGAAGTCGATCCGGATGCGCCCAACGGTTACTACGGCCCGGCCAATGTGTACTACCACGATCTCGGTCGGCTGGACCGGGCCGCCGAATGGTATGCCAGGTCCTCGGAAGTGGACCCTTCCGACTACGAGCTGCCAGCCCTGGCGGCCATGTGCTTCATTCACCTCGAAGCGTTGGACGCCGCTCTCCCGTGGATCGAGAGGGCCAATCAGGTGGGCCCGGGCCAGTCCATGCCCCATGTGGCCAGGATGACTCGGTATCGCCGTGCGGGCCAGGACGAGGAGGCATTGGCGATGGCCCGGGAATACATTGCCAAGGGCATGGACGAACGGCAGGAGGATTACTGGGCGGTGTTGCGTTTGTTAAGGGACAATGGGCTGGAGACCGGCGATTACGATGAGGCCCTGGCGGCCTACCGTGCCGCAGTACCGCAGTTTTTCCGCTATCCGATCGAGGACGCCGCTTACCGCAACTACATTGGTGTCGACCTGGTGCCCCTGCTGATTCGGTCCGGGCAGGAGGAGCAGGCGACACGCCTTGCAGAGGCGCTGCTGGCCGAGATGAGGCGCCGCGATCCGGCTATGCTGCAGCCGTACTTTCGACTAAACCAAATCTGGCTGCACACCTACACCGGCCAGCTGGACGAGGCTGTCGAGGCCCTCAGGCTTTACGTGGAGGAGGGCGAGCGGGCCTCATGGTGGACGCTGGAGATCGATCCGGCGGCAGAGGCGTTGCGGGAAAGAGCGGAATATCCGGCCCTGCTCGCCGCCATCAAGGCCGACATCGCGCAGCAGCGCGCGCGCCTCATGGAGATGAAGCTGACCCCGTGACGGAGGCGCCCCGGGTCGATCCGGCGGGGCTCGTCATGGATCCCTATGCCGACGGCACTCGCGCACCTGATGGGGCGATACAGCTTCCGCTTTTTCGATGACGGCCCGCAGCCGGCGCTGATGTGACCCTGCCCAGTAGACGCGGCCGCAGCTTTCGCAGCGTTTGAAATCCCGATAGACCAGGAACACCTGCAGCGGGACGTGCGGCGCCGCCTCTCGCCGGGAGATGGGGCTCACCGTCCCGTTGCATTCCATGCATCGCGAGTAGGGCGCCAGCTGACTGCCGAGGTCGAACACACGGACGACTTCCTCCACCTGTGCCATGGGGTCGATGGAGCGCAGCCAGTAACCGTGGGTCACGCGGCCGTCTTTCAGGATGCCCAGATCCCGCGTGAGGATAATTCGTCGCTCTTCCAGGGAATAACGGATGATCTCCTGATCCTGAAGGTCGTTCCGCCAGACGGTGTCGAAACCCAGCAGCCGGAGATAGCGCGCCAGGGTGCCCAGGTGCACATCCGCCACGAAGCGAGATTCCCTCAGCGGGGTCGGCCGCAGGCGCGTCACCGGAGACACGTCCAGTCTTTCGAACATCGGGTACACGGCCACGCGTTCGCCGCCGCGCAGGATGTGATCGAAGTCTACGGATCGCCCATCGACCAGAATCAGGTCCACCTCCGTGTGGGGCGTGCCGATGGCCTCGATGCAGTCCTTCACCGAAGGCGCGCCGCGGAACCGGTACGGAAAACTCCGTTTGCGATATTGATCAGGCAGAAAATCGTTCAGTTCCTCGTAGAACCGGAACTCCGCGGTCCGCTCGATCGGTGCATGCGGGTCCCGCGGCGATTCGCTGCTGCTTCCAGATAAGCCCATGCCGTTAATACTAGGTTTTTTCGACCAGGTCCGGGGCCCTGCGGGTCCCCGCCACCGTCGTTTGCGACGTGGCTCTCAATTCAATGCCTCGACCAAAGTCCGGTTCAGGGGATCCGTTCGCCTTTGGACACCCGCGTCGATCAGGATTTCAGCGGAAGATCAGCGTACGGGCGATGACGAAGTTCCACAGGAAGACGGTGCCCGTCGCGATGATCTGGGCGAGGAAATAATGAAGCCCCAGGACTGACCAGCAGAATTTCATGATGCCGGTGTTGAGCACCAGTCCCACCAGCGCCAGCAGGATGAATCGGGGCACGGCAGTCCTGTGAGAAGCGTGGCCGCCAAACGTGATCTGGTGGTTGATCCAGTAGTTCACGAAGCAGCTGATGACGAAGCCCGTGGCGGAACTCCATACCGGGTGCCATCCGAAGCCTTCCACCAGGATCGCAAGCACAACGTAGGCGACGGCGGTGGAGATGCCGCCGGCCACAAAAAAGCGCTGGAACTGGATAGCTATGGACATGCTGTCGCTCACCGCCTGTGGCCGGAGTTCTGTATGGCGGACAGCGTCAGTGCAGCCCGCCGACCGCGAAAGGACGGTAGACGAGCGTGCCGGGAATGGCAACCGTCACTAAAGCGCGCGATGCCCTCGCTGCCGAGGGATCCCTAGCGTGTCAGCTATTCCGCCTCTACGCGACCGATACGGCGTCCCTGCTCGTCGTAGAGATCGTACTGGCCGTCGATGATCGGATTTTCGCTGATCCGGCCTGTGCGACGACCGTGTTCGTCATAGACGTCGTACTGACCGTCGAGAATCGGGTTCCGGCGGATCTCACGCACCCGACGCCCCCGATCGTCGTAAACGGCAAAATCGTCCTCGAAGAACGCATCGCGCTCCACTCGACCGGTGCGGCGGCCCCGCTCGTCATACAGATCGAAGGCATCGTCCCTCAGAGAGTTGCGTTCCGCGCGACCGGTTCTGCGGCCACTGTCGTCGTAGATTCGAAAGCGTTCCGGTGCGCTGTTCTCTGGCGGCTCCTCCTCGTGGAGAGACCAGGGATCGGACTCGTAGTCCGTGTCCCACGGATCCGAGTACACGTCGCCATACGGACCCGTGTCATCTTCCCGTTCGCCGAGCCAGTCATCGGCGAGGGCCAGGGAAAAAACGAATGCCAGGCAGATGAGCGTCATCTCCGCCCACCCGGGCCGGCGCGATCCGGCATGTCTGCGCATTCCCGATCTTTCTGTGTTCACTGGCGCAAGCGGTGTCCGTTTCCTCATCGTTCGATGGCGTGCGTTTCTCATCGTTTCTTTCCCGACTGTAGCGGCCCGGAGGATGGCAGGTCTTCCGGCCGCAGTCCCTCCATGGGTCCGATGGTGGTCCCGAGGCTCCGTCGCTTCACGAGAGGCATGACAGGGCGCGTGTCGTGGCAGGGAACGTGGCGAGCGGAGCCCCGGGCCGACTTTCAGTATGAAGCGCGGAAGGCTCAGACGATGAGCCACCCCCGACGTCGCCGGAAAAAAGGAGCCACGAGCAGGGTGCCGGAGCACAGGCTCAGAGAACCGGTATCACTTTATCCATTCCCCGGCGACCACAAACCTGGTGAGGGCGATCAGGCTGTTGCCGACGAGAGCCGCGTAGATTGCGGTCCTGGCTGCGCCTGTCACCAGGTTAGAAATACCACTCGAAGTTCACGTTGAAGCGCTTCTCCCAGTCGTCGGTACCGCCGGGCCCAAAGCCGCTGTCGGTCTCCGAGTCGTTCAGATACCAGGCGTTCTTGCCAAGAATCATATCAATCCAGATCCAGAAGGGCCCCATGGCCACGACGCATCCCGTGTCGTTGATCTGGGAGTTTTTGAAACTGTTCTCGTCCTTGCGCATGTAGCTGTAGTCGTTGTAGCAGTTCAGCCGCTCGATCGGTCCCCAGACGTCACCGAAGTCGTAGGCCAGGTTGGCCACGAAGATATCCGCCTCGGAGGCGACCAGCCGCTTGGATCCCAGATTGCCCATCAGCATCAGGTCGTCGCTGACGCCGGCAGGGTTCTCCGGATCGTATTCGTACCGCATGGCTTCGAGCATGAGATTCCACGGACCGAAGAAAGCGTTGGCATGGACGGCGGCCGCCCAGTAATCGCCGGATTTTTCCGTAGTTCTGTTATCCAGGGACCCGTAACGACCGGAGATGCCGAACTCCGTGTGGGCCCGATCACTGAACTTCCAGTCGTACGCGACGCGAGCATTGAACTGGTTGCGCTCGTCGTTCTGCTGATCGCCGTCACGCACCACGTCCACCGAGTAGCGGTCCAGGTCCGTAGGGTCGCCATACTCCTCGTTCAGGTAGAAAGCGAGGTCGATGGTCCAGTCCTCCGGGGCGCCGTAATGCCACTTCACCCCGGCATCGTAGTCGTCCTCCAGCCCCACGAAGAAGGGGATCAGGAACCAGAAATTGTGGGAGCCGAAGGGCAGAATGCCGAACGGTACCTGGCTGACGCCCAGCTCGACCCGGTTGTCTTCCTCGAATTCATAACCGATCCACGCGTGATGCAACGCGCGGGAGAAGCTGTAGAACCGATACTGGGCGGACATAAGGAAATCACCGTAGCTCGAGTCGAACGACAGCCTGAGGTTATCGAGCCGGAGATCGTTTTTGCGGGCCTGATCGTCGCCGACCCAGTCCTGATAGGCGTAATTGATCCAGACCGCGCCGCCAAGATTCACGTCGAGCTCCGGTTTTTCCTCCATGGCCTCGTAGCCCGCCGCCGCGTCCTGTTCCGCCAGTTGTTCCAGCCGCCGGCTGTGGTCGAAATCATATTCGGGTTCCGACCATTCGAACTCGCCGAACTTCGGTTCGAAGCCGCGGGCCTCGTCCTCATCCTGGATGAAACCGGACGGCAGCCCGATGTCTGATGTTTCACCCGAATCCACGGCATCGAGGCGGGCCTCCAGTTCTTCCAGTTGTTGACGAAGCATCTGAACCTCGTTCCTCAGTGTCTCGACTTCGGAAGCCTCTGTCGCTGCGGAGGACGTGATCGGTGTCAGCAGCAGGGCGCTGATCACTGCGGTTATCAGGATTGTCAGTTTCATCTCGATCTCCGGAAAAGAATCGGCAGCGGTGTTCGCTCAGTTCAGGGGCGGTGTGGAGGGTGGTGGCTTGCGGGCCCCGGTGGCCTGCTCGTAGGCATAGGCCAGTCCGATCAGCCGCGGCTCGGCATAAGGCCGGCCAAAAAACGAGACGCCCACCGGCAGACCGTTCGTGGTGAAACCGGCGGGAACGGTGATTTCAGGGAAACCGGTGACGCAGCCCATGTAGCCCGGGACATAGGGATCCGGCACATTACAGACATAGCCCGGATCTTCTTCCACGGTGAACAAAGGAGAGGCCGGGCAGGGCATGGTCGGGAAGACGAGGGCGTCGAGTGCCTTTTCGTTCATCTCGGCGACGACCTCGATCCGGGATGACGGCAGTTTGTTGGTCAGGGTGTACAGGTAGGCCACGTCCGACGCACCGGGGCTGTTAACCACGGTCTCGTAATAATCGATGCGCACCTGGCTCACCGGTGGATAGGGGCCCGTTGCGGGCAGCGCCTTGTATCCGGAAATCAGGTCGGCCAGGGTTCTTGGGCCACCGGCAGGGAGTGTTGCCAGATAGGCATTGAGTTGCGGTTCCAGTTCCCGATCCACCACCAGGGACATCTGTGTCTGCCATGCGTCGCGTATGTCCTGGGGAACGTCGATCTCCACCAGGATGGCGCCCATTTCGCGCATGCGCGCCATCGCGCTCTCGATAACCCGATCAACGTCAGGATTGCCGCCAAAATAATCTCGCGCGATACCGAGCCTGGCCCCGTCGAGGGCGGCAGGATCCAGGAAACGGGTGTAATCCTCGACCTGCCAGGTTCTGCTTTCCTGAGTACGAGGATCGTCCGGATCCACGCTGGCCATGTACTGCAGGGCGACCGCCGCGTCTTCAACTGTTCGCGCGATGGGGCCGGTGACGTCAAAAGACAGGGCGACGGGTACGACACCATTGCGACTGGTCAGACCGAGAGTCGGCTTGATACCCACGGTGCCGGTGACGTTGGCCGGCGCCCGGATGGAGCCGGCAGTATCGGACCCGGTGGCGAAGACGGCAAAATTCGCCGCCACCGCTGCTGCCGACCCGCTGCTCGAACCCGACGCGTCGCGATTAAGGTTATAGGGATTTCGCGTGAGTCCTCCGAGGGAGCTGTGGCTGAGACGGTCGAAGGACAGTGCGAACTCGCTCATGTTCGCCTTGCCGATGATGACAGCGCCAGCCTCCCGCAGCCGCTCGACGACGAAAGCGTCGTCGGTCGGTCGGCTGTTCTTCAGAAGCACTGACCCCGCCGTGGTTGGCATGTCGGCCGTGTCGTAGTTGTCCTTGATGATGACGGGGATACCGTGAATCAGACTGCGGGGTCCCTGTTTGCGCCGTTCCTTGTCCAGCGCTCGGGCCTCGTCCAGCGCATCGGGGTTCACGTATATCAGCGTACTCAGTTCAGGTCCCTGTCGGTCATAGGCCTCTATCCTGTCCAGATACCACTGAACCAGCCGCTCCGATGTCAGGCTCCTGTCCTCGAAAGCGGCGTTGATCTCGGTGATCGTAGCCTCCATGGGATCGAACTTGGCCGGATACGCGTCTGCCCACAGAAAGAGTAGGACTGACGCGAGGGCCCACCGTGCTGAAGGAAAGGAACGATTCCGATTGAGCATCATGAGCCACCTCCGGGGCAGGGCAAAAAATAGGTGCCGTCGGGGCACCAAACACGGGGCGTTCAGAAAAAATATAGGACATGGGGATGCCAGTTGCCGGAGGGGCGGTGTGTCCGGCGTGGTGTCAGACCGACACCAGCAGGCCGGCTGGCTCATGCCATGAGCCGGTGCCGGGCGCATACGTCTACACTGTGAACACTGGCGAGGAGGGCAGCCGTGGACCGCACCGAACGTTTTTACAAGATCAGCCGCATGCTCCAGCGCGGCCGAGCCGTCTCCAAGCAGACGTTTCTGGACGAGCTGGAGATCTCGAATGCCACCTTCAAACGCGACCTCGAGTACATGCGCGAGCGTATGGATGCACCTATCGTGTGGGACCGGGAGGCGGGCGGCTACCGTTTCGACCAGAGCGACCCGGCAGCCTCTGAATGGGAACTCCCGGGCGTGTGGTTCTCGGAGCAGGAACTGCGGGCGCTGCTCACCGTGGAACATCTGCTGGAGTCGGTGCACCCGGGCCTGCTCGGTCCGCAGATCGGCCCGCTGAGAGAAAAGATCCGCCAGATACTCGGCCACGGTGATCATTCCGCGGAGGAGGTCATACGCCGCATCCGGATACTGCCAATGGCCAGCCGCAGGATGAACCAGGAACGGTTTCAGGTGATCGCCCAGGCCTTGCTGTCGCGCCGGCGTCTCAAGCTCGTGCATTACCGGCGCCAGAGCGGCGAGATGCTGGAGCGGCTGGTTTCGCCCCAGCGACTGGCTCACTATCGGGACAACTGGTACCTGGACGCCTGGTGCCACCTCCGCAATGCCCTGCGGGTGTTCGCCGTGGATGCGGTCGCTGAGGCAGAAGTCACGGACCATCGAGCCAAGGCCGTGAGCGACAGGACCCTGGACCGCGAACTGGCGGCCGGCTACGGCATCTTCGCCGGCAGCGATACGCGCACGGCCGTGCTCAAGTTTCATCCGGCACGCTCACGCTGGGTTTCCCGCGAGATCTGGCATCCGGAACAGAAAGGCCGCCTGGAAGCGGACGGTTCATGGGTGATGGAAGTGCCGTACAGCGATCCCCGGGAACTGATCATGGACATCCTCAAGTACGGGGAAGACGTGGAAGTCCTCCGGCCAGCGGGGCTGCGACGCACCGTGGCCGACCAGCTTCGCAGGGCTCACGAAATTTACCGGTAGCGATCCTCATCGTGCATACGTGATGACAGCGGAAATCGGGAGCCGGGCCAGGACGCGTGCCGGATCCGCAGCACGCCGCGCCCAGCGTTCGGCGAACCGGTAAGTCTTAACAGGGTGTCGTCTCCGGCCAGCGTGTTGCTTCGGGGACAATAGTCGAGAGTGAGCAGCGACCTGCCCGAGGGGCATCAGCTCCTGTTAGTGTTCTTTTGATCCGGTTTTCCACCCGCGCCGGCTGTTCCTATACTGTGCCGACATTGATTCGCGCGAACGAGATTTCGAGGGGACAGCCATCATGACCGAAAACATGGAGACGAGCCCCTCCGCGAGTCGCCGCTGGCTGGATCGCGCCCTGGACTGGATCGAGCGGGCGGGCAACCGGCTGCCTGACCCGGCGATACTGTTCTTTATCTTCCTGTTGCTGACCTGGGGGTTTTCGGCAGTCCTGGCGGGCGTCGACTTCGACATTATCGATCCGCGCACCGGGCAGCCCATCGTCATCAACAATCTGCTGGCGGGGCGTGAGATCACCGGCTTCATGGCGCAGATGGTGCAGGTCTTCGTCAGCTTCCCGCCCCTGGGCGTAGTACTCGTGGCCATGCTCGGTATCGGAGTGGCCGAGCACACCGGGTTCATCAACGCGGCCCTGCGGGCCATGCTTTCATTGACCAGTCGAAAGCTGCTGACACCCATGGTGATTCTGGTGGGTATCGTCAGCCATTCCGCGGTGGATGCCGGTTACGTGCTGGTCATCCCCATCGGCGGCGTGATCTTCTATGCCGCGGGCCGTCATCCACTGGCCGGCATTGCCGCGGCCTTCGCCGGCGTTTCCGGCGGGTTTTCCGCCAATTTCGTTCCGTCTGCCCTCGATCCTCTTCTGGCCGGGCTGACGGCGGCAGGCGCGCAGGTGCTGGATCCGGGTCACCAGGTCAATCCTCTCAATAACTATTTCTTCACGACTCTGTCTTCCATCCTGATCGTCGGTCTCGGCTGGTTTCTCACGGAACGGGTGGTGGAGCCGCGTCTCAATGCCTCTACGCCGGTGGACGGAGACACCGAAGACCTGCCGACCATGGATCCGCTGACCGATCGCGAGCGGCGCGCTCTTCGTCTCGCGCTCGTTTCCATGGTCGTCGTGCTGGTGATTGTGCTCGTGACCGCCGTGCCCGGGGACTCTCCATGGCGGGACGAGGAGGGCGGCCTGGCGGGTTTCGGCGCGCCCCTGATGCGATCCATCGTACCGCTGATCTTCCTGCTGTTTCTCACGCCGGGCATCGTGTACGGCTACGCCTCGGGGAATGTCAGGAGCCATCGGGACATCATCGCGGGAATGACGAAGTCGATGAACGAGATGGGTTATTACATGGTGATGGCCTTTTTCGCCGCCCAGTTCATCCATGCATTCGCCGAGTCCAACCTCGGAGCCCTGATCGCCCTGGAAGGCGCCAACTGGCTGAAGAGTCTCGGGCTCTGGAGCAGCTTCACCCTGGTCGGCATTATCCTGGTCACAGGCACGGTCAACCTGCTGGTGGGTTCGGCCTCGGCCAAGTGGGCGCTGCTCGCTCCAATCCTGGTGCCCATGCTCATGAGCCTGGGCATCTCACCGGACCTGACCCAGGCCGCCTATCGCATCGGCGACTCCACCACCAACATCATCACCCCGCTCATGCCCTACTTTCCGCTGATCGTGGTGTTCTGTCAGCGCTACTTCCGCGGCGCGGGAATCGGCACCCTGGTGGCCATGATGTTGCCGTATTCGGTGGTGCTGCTGCTTGCCTGGACCCTGTTCCTGCTGGCCTACTGGGCCATCGGACTGCCCCTGGGCATCCAGGCGAGCTACGTCTATCCCCCGGGCTGATTCTGTCGGCTGAAAGAGAGACACACCTGAAGAGGGCACGGGGTCCGTCAGACTCTGCCTCCGGGTCGGCTAGGGAAGTTTTTTCAGAGCCTCCAGAGCGCTGGATCTCAGCGGTGCCAGCGATTCCTGGTCGCTGGCGGTCGAGTTCACGTAGATCGCTTGTGCGAAAGCCCGGATGTTGTGCAGCCGGGCGAGGCCAGCCTGGCTGGAGAAAACCTCGCTCCATTCGCCGAAAGGACCCGCCGATGTGACGTCCCCGATCCAGTTGGCCCACTCCCTGTCGTCGAAGACCTCGCGCATGGCGATGAAAAGGACGGGACGCGCCAGCCGCCCGCTCTCCCCGTAGATATAGAAGTGACTGCCCTCGGGGGTGACCTGGGAAGCCACCGCGTCGAGAATCGTCTCGAGCTGCGACCGATCGAGAGCAGGGTTCAGAGAGAGCTGCATCAGCAAATCGGCGGCATGAGCGACGCCGTGGCGCCACCCCGTCTGCTGGTCGAATCCCCGGTAGTCGTCGATGCCTCGCATGTATGCCGTGGCAGCCATGACAAGCGCGGCGCGCTCCTCGTCGGAAAACACCGGATCCATCCTGTCCGCCCGAGCCACTTCCGACAGAACGAGTGCCGCAAACGGTTTTCGAAAGCCCGTCCCGTCCTCGGCTCCGATGTCGAGTTGTTCCGTCAGTGACGATCGCAGGGCACGGACTGTGTCGGCATCGAGATGCCCTCCACGAAGCAGGGCCACGTACGCCTCGTAGGCCACCTGATCACGCAGCACCGGATCCGGATCGCCAAGGCAATCCAGCAGTTCGATGGCAAAACGCCGCCGCTCGTCCGGATCCTCGATAACGAAATCGGCGGCTCTGAGATTCAGCAGGTCCGACCGGTCATAGTCCAGCGGGTGACAGCTCGAGCCCGGCATTGCGCTGGTGGCCGGATGCCAGGAGGCCAGGGCGAGCATCAGAAATGCGGGTCCGAAAGTCCGGTCGATCTTCAATGCCGTGCTCCTGAAATTTATCCAGCCCCGTGACTTTACATCGCGTCGACCGTGTTTGTGCAGTCGGGAGCAGGATTGTCTGCCGTCCGATTCCTTCCGGTCCATAATGACGTTCGTACTTTCGATTCGTCTTTGTCTGGGTAACCCGCCATGAACGACGTCACCATCGAACCCTGGGACCAGCTCCGAAAAATGATGACGGAAGGCGCTGGCGGAGAGGCCATCGAGGCTTACCTGGAGGCCCTCGAGCCCGCCGATCTGGTACGGACTATCTTCCGCCTGAAGCCCGATGAGCAGCGCACCCTGCTGATCGCGGTCACGCCGGAAAAAGCTTCGGAACTCGTCGACGAGATGCCGGATACCCACGCCGCCGATCTCATCGATGACCTCCCCGCTCCAGCGGCTGCAGCGATTGTCGAGGCCATGGCCAGCGACGATCGCGCCGACCTGCTGGCGGAGATGGAGACCTCGGAAGCGGAGGCGATTCTCGAGCACATGGACGAGGAGGACGCCCAGGAGGCTCGCCAGCTGATCAGCTATCCGGCGGATACCGCCGGCGGCCTGATGATGACAGAGTTCGCCGTCTATCCCATGAACGCCACGGTTCGGGAGGTGGTGGACGACCTGACCAGCCGCGAAGGGGATTACTCGTTCCTGACTGTCCACTACGTGTACGTGGTGGTCAAGCGGAAGTGGCTGATCGGCGTCCTCAGACTGCGCGACATGGTTTTCGCCGATCCGGATGCCCGCATCGGTGATATCGCCCGGCCGGCCGCGTCGGTGCGGCCCGAGGCGGCGCTGGGCGAACTGGAGGAGTTCTTCGACGAGAACGATATTGCCGCCGTGCCGGTCGTGGACGACCGCGGATTCCTTCTCGGCATCGTCAGGCGCAGGGCCGTGCTGGAGTCCCTGGCGGAAAAGGCGGAGAGCGACAGCCTGAAATCCGCCGGTATTGTCGGTGGCGAGGAACTTCGCAGCATGCCGGTGATGATTCGTTCGAGGCGGCGCCTGGGCTGGCTCAGTATCAATATCGTTCTCAACATCATTGCCGCGAGCGTCATCGCGCTCTACGAGGACACGTTGAGCGCCGTCATCGCCCTGGCAATCTTTCTGCCCATCGTCTCCGACATGAGCGGTTGTTCCGGCAACCAGGCCGTGGCCGTCAGCATGAGGGAGCTGACGCTGGGCGCGGTGGCGCCACGGGACATGTGGCGGGTCTGGAGCAAGGAACTCTCGGTGGGCGTGATCAACGGACTGACGCTGGGGGGTCTCCTGGCGTTGGCTGCCTGGGCCTGGAAAGGAAGTCCCATGCTGGGAGTGGTGGTGGGGTCGGCGCTGGCGCTCAACACCATAGTAGCCGTGTCTCTTGGAGGCACTATTCCTCTGGCTCTCCGGCGTTTCGGAATCGACCCGGCAGTCGCCTCGGGCCCCATGCTCACGACCGTCACCGACATGTGCGGCTTTTTTCTGGTATTGAGCCTGGCGAGCCTGGCGCTGCCTCTGCTTTGATCGGCCGGCGACCTGGCGCTCAGCGCGCCCGGAGCGGGGTAATGACCACCGGGCCGTTCAGGGCCCGGAGCACCGGCCCGTCGCGATCGTAGACGTCCTTCAGGAACCGGGGGCGGCCGTCCTGCTCCGCGGACGCCGTCAGGTAGAGCACCAGCACCGGCAGGGGAGGCGTGTTGATGCGCCGCGTCTGGCGGGTCTGCTGCACCTTTCTGAATGCCGCCTGATCCCACTGTCCCGCGTCGTTCATGATCAGTTCCGCGAGTTCAAAAGGATG
>JASFOT010000015.1:0-13312 GCA_050116375.1 Gammaproteobacteria bacterium
CGATACAAAGCTCGCAGCCGGTGCATTCGGACTCGATGACCGTGTGCATCTGTTTCGAGGCCCCGAGAATCGCGTCCACGGGACAGGCCTGGATGCACAATGTGCAGCCGATACACAGGTCTTCGGCGATCACCGCGACCCGCTTGGGTTTTTCGACGCCCCTTTCAGGATCCAGGGGCTTGGGATCCCGGTCCAGCAGGTCAGCCAGCTGCAGGATGGTTGCCTCGCCTCCCGGAGGGCAGCGATTGATATCGGCTTCTCCGGCAACAATAGCTTCCGCATATGGCCGGCACCCCGGAAAGCCGCACTGGCCACATTGAGTCTGCGGCAGGAGAGCGTCGATTTTCTCTACCACCGGATCACCCTCGGTGCGGAAACGAACGGCCGCATAGCCAAGAAGAAGGCCAAAAACGGCGGCAAGAGAGGTGACGGCGATAACTGCGGTGATCATGGTCAGCCCTTCACCAGACCCGAGAATCCCAGGAAAGCCAGGGCCATCATTCCGGCCGTGATCAGGGCGATGGACGCCCCCTGGAAAGCCTGCGGAACATCCGCCGCGGCCACCCGCTCACGGACACCGGCAAAAAGGATCATGACCAGGGAAAACCCGAGAGCCGCACCGAATCCATAGGTCAGGGACTCCAGGAAACCGTGTGATTCCTGAATATTCAGAAGGGCGACGCCGAGTACCGCGCAGTTGGTGGTGATCAGAGGCAGATAAATGCCGAGAACCTGGTAAAGCAGGGGGCTGGTTTTCTCGACCACCATTTCCGTGAACTGTACGACGGCGGCAATGACCAGGATGAACGCGATCGTCCGCAGATATTCGAGTCCCAGTGGCTGCAGGAGATAGGCGTTGACCAGATAACTGCAGATGGCCGACAGGGTCAGGACGAAGGTGGTGGCAAGCGCCATTCCGGTGGCGGTCTCGAGTTTCCGGGAGACCCCCATAAAAGGGCAGAGCCCGAGAAATTTCACGAGCACGAAATTGTTGACCAGCACGGTCGCTACGAGAATCAGCGCGAGATCGGTCATGGGTGACTGGCTAAGTTCGCGGTTGAAGCGGTGCGCGGCGAACGCATAAGGGTCGTTAGTATATCCCGATCAGGTTACCTGCATGCCCGGAACAGCCCCGGAGTCCGGCGACACGACGAAGATTTCTTCTCCTCCGGGCCCCGCTGCCAGGATCATTCCCTCGGACGTGCCGAAACGCATTTTTCGGGGCGCCAGATTAGCGACCACGACAACGAGCTTGTCTTTTAGATCTTCGGGATCGTAAGCGGTTCGGATTCCTGCCAGCACCTGCCGCCGGCTGCCTCCCAGGTCGACGGTCAGCCTCAACAGCTTGTCTGCGCCCTCCACGGTTTCCGCAGCCACGACGCGCGCCACGCGAAGGTCGATCTTGCGGAACTCGTCGATACCGATTTCCTCTGCAGACGACTCGGCAGCAACCTCGGCCCCGGCGGGCGGCGTGCCCTCCAGGCTGTCGCGCGAGGCTTCGACCATGGCCGCGACAGACTTTGGTTCGATTCTCTTCATCAGGGGTTTGAACCTGTTAATGGATACGCCCAGCAGGGGTTTCCGCAGATCCGACCAGCCCAGGGCGTTTTCGCCCAGGAAGCTTTCGGAGGCGGCGGCCAGGGCGGGCAGGACCGGCTTCAGCATGATTACGAGGCTTCGAAAGGCATTGAGCCCCTGTGTGCATACGGCCTGCACCTCGTCCTCTCGCCCCTCTTCCTTGGCCATGACCCAGGGCTTGTGGCGATCGATGTACTGATTGGCCTGGTCCGCGAGACCCATGACAAGGCGCATGGCCCGGCTGAAATTGCGATTCTCGTAGGCCTCCGCAACCGCATCTGCCGTGCTCGATATGGTTTCGTGAAGTTCCGGCTCGGGCAGGCTCTCCGAGAGTCTTCCGTCGGAAAGCCGGGTGATGAAGCCGGAGCAACGGCTGGCAATGTTGACGAGCTTGCCCACCAGGTCCGAATTCACCTTTTGGACGAAATCATCGAGACTGAGGTCGATGTCCTCCACGCCCGGCCCGAGCTTGGAGGCGTAGTAATACCGGAGATACTCCGGATCCAGATGCTCCAGGTACGTTCGCGCGGTAATGAAGGTGCCCCGGGACTTGGACATCTTCTCGCCGTTCACCGTCAGGAAACCGTGGACAAAAACGGCCGTGGGCAGCCGGTAACCGGCGGCGCCGAGCACCGCCGGCCAGAACAGCGCATGGAAATAGACGATGTCCTTGCCGATGAAGTGATAGAGTTCGGTATCGCTGTCGGGCTCCCAGAACTCGTCGAAATCCAATGCAGGAACACTGGCGGCCAGGTGCTTGAAGCTCGCCATGTATCCCACCGGCGCGTCCAGCCAGACATAGAAGTATTTGCCAGGCATGTCGGGAATGGCGAATCCGAAATAGGGCGCGTCCCGGCTGATGTCCCAGTCCTGCAAACCGACCTCGAACCACTCGTCGAGCTTCCGTCGAACGCTTTCCTGGAGAGATCCGCTTGCTGCCCATGACTGCAGGTCCTCCTGGCAGTCGCTCAGGCGGAAAAAAAGGTGCTCCGACTCGCGCTCGACGGGCCGTGTCCCCGAAAGCACGGAGACGGGTTCGACCAGGTCCGACGGACTGTACGTGGCGCCGCAGGATTCGCAGCTGTCGCCGTACTGGTCTTCGGCGCCGCAGCGGGGGCAGGTTCCGCGGACGAAACGATCGGGAAGAAACATGCCTTCGGCTTCGTCGTAGGACTGACGTATCGTCCGGGTCGCGAGATGATCGCCGGCTTTGAGCGCCTCGTAGATGTGTTCGACGAGTTCCCTGTTCTCCGTTGAGTGAGTGGTATAAAAGTTGTCGAATTCGATATGGAACCCGGCGAAATCCTCGATGTACCTGTCATGGTAATGACGAACGATTTCCTCGGGATCGACGTCATCCTGGCGCGCACGGATCATGATCGGCGTTCCGTGTGCATCGCTGGCGCAGACGAAAACGCAGCGGTTACCGATCAATTTCTGGAAGCGGACCCAGATGTCGGCCTGGATGTATTCGACGAGATGCCCCATGTGCGCCAGCCCGTTTGCGTAGGGCAGTGCGGCTGTAACGAGAATCGATCGGGTCTTGCTCATGATTTCGGCGAGGACTCGGGTTGGCTCGCCATTATTGCATACGGCCAGTCGCGAAGGAGAGCGAGCGCTCAGCGATCCGGCTGGTCGGCGTAGATCTTGAATCTGTCCTTGGACATCGCCCGTTCATAGGCTTCACGACCGGATATAAATCGGCGGTCCAGCAAATCCTGCAGGGCATTATCCATGGTGAGCATGCCGGCCTTGGCACCCGATTGGATGGTGCTCTCGATCTGGTCCAGCTTGCCCTGCCGGAGGAGATTGGCCACCGCGGCGGTATTCACCATGACCTCGAACGCGGGAACACGGCCGCCTCCACCTTTCTTGCGGCACAGCTGCTGCGAGATGACGCCGCGCAGGGAGGTGGACAGCATGGTGCGCACATGCGACTGTTTTTCGGATGAGAAGGCGTTCACGATCCTGTCCACCGTCTGGATGGCGCCGTTGGTGTGCAGGGTGCCCATTACGAGAATGCCCATCTCCGCAGCCGTGATCGCTGTACTGATGGTGTCCAGGTCACGCAGTTCCCCGACGAGAATGACGTCCGGATCTTCCCTGAGCGCGGAGTGCAGGGCCTTGGCGAAGCTGGGGCTGTGCAGGCCGATTTCCCGCTGGCTGATCAGGCAATTCTTCCGCCCATGCACGAACTCGATCGGGTCCTCGATGGTCAGAATGTGGCCCTTAACGCGGCGGTTGATGTCGTCCACCATGGCCGCAAGGGTGGTGGACTTGCCAGAGCCCGTCTTGCCGGTGACGAGGATCAGTCCCGAGGTTTCCTTGCATAACTGCCCGATGACGTTTGGCAGTCTCAGCTCTTCCAGGCTCTGGGGGCTGGCCGGTATGCTCCTCATGATGACCGCCAACCCGCCGAGATGCCGGAATGCGTTAACACGGAAGCGGGCAAGTCCGTCCAGCGAATAGGCGAAGTCCACCTGATCCTTTCGGGCAAGGGTTTCGGTGGCGGTAGGGGGAATGATCTCGCTGAGGACCTCCCTCAGCATTTCCGCGTTCATGGGCTCGTCGCGCATGGTCACGAGATCGCCGTAGAGCCGCATGCGGGGCGGGTCACCGGCGATCAGATGGAGATCCGAACCATCCCGCTCGATGAGTTCTTCCAGAAGTTCGCGAATCATGGTCATGGGATGTCCCGTTTCCTCAATCGACCACGTCCAGTTTCGGCAGGATGCTGGTGTCCGTGACGAAGCGTACGAATTTCTTCTTGTCCTCGGCAAAACGATAGGCGTCGTCCGGGTCGATGTCCCGGGCATTGATGGCGTCAAGGAGCGCCTGGTCCATGAGCTGCATTCCCGCCGACTTGCCCGTTTGCAGCTGGGAGGGGATCAGATGAGTCTGATCTGACGTGATCAATTTGGAAATCGCCTTGTTGCGGGTCATGAGCTCGAAAACGGCGCGACGGGCGCGGCCGTCCGGGGTCCTGACCAGAACCTGGGTAACCACGCCAACGAGACTCTGGGCGAGAAAGGTTTTTGCCTGGCCTCGTTCCAGGGCGGGCAGGGCATCGATAATCCGGTCCACCGTCTTGACGGCGCTTGTCGTGTGCAGCGTACCCAGAACGAGGTGGCCGGTCTCCGCGGCTGTCATGGCCATACGGATGGTTTCAGTATCCCGCATCTCGCCGACGAGTATTACGTCCGGATCCTGGCGCATCGCCGCCCGCACGGCCTCCGCGAAGCTCTGGAAATGGGTGCCGTACTCCCGTTGCACGATCTGCGAGTTCTTGCTCTGGTGGACGAACTCGATCGGGTCCTCGAGGCTGATGATGTTCAGCTGACGTGTCCGGTTGATGTGATCGAGCATGGCCGCCAGGGTTGTCGACTTGCCGGTACCGGTGGCCCCGGTCACCAGCACCATGCCCTGGTGATGATCGCAGAGTTCCCGGACTGCGTCAGGAATGCCCAGGCTCTCGAGCGTGGGAATATTGTCCGGGATATAACGGAATACCGCGCCAACTCCTGTGTCCTTGCGAAAGATATTGACCCTGAATCGGCCGCTGTCGGCAGCTTCGTAGGCGAAGTCGAGGTCCTGGCCGCCGCCGAATCTTTCCTGCTGGGACTCCGTCAGTATTTCCAGTACGTATCCCTCGAGTTCCGTACCGGAGAGTTCGCGAAACTTGATCGGCGTCAGTTCGCCGCGCAGACGGAGCATGGGCGGCACGCCGACGGCGAGATGAATATCGGAGCATCCCTGGGCGAGTCCGAGCTTCAGGAAAGCATCGATGCGTGCCATTTATCAGACCTCTGCGGGCAGGAAACGCTTGAACTCCTCGCGGAGCTGCTCCATGGAATCATACCGCTTCGATTTGTCCACTGACATGCATCGGGCAACGCATTCGGACAGTTCCGCAGGCACGGCCTCGTTCACCTCGTGAGCCCGCTTGGCCTTGCCCTGTACGTGCTGGTACATGACCGACATGTGGTCCCCCCGGCTGTAGGGGGGGATCCCGGTGATCATCTCGTACATGATGATGCCCAGACTGTAAATGTCCGCTTTCTCGTCCACCTGCTTGCCGAGGATCTGCTCGGGGGCCATGTATTTTGGCGATCCAATGACGTATCCCGTTTTCGTCAGCTGAGTGTCCCCGCTGCTGCTCGCCGCCGCCACGCCGAAGTCCACGATTTTGACCAGGCCTTCGTCGTTGATCAGGATGTTCGCCGGTTTCAGGTCCCGGTGGATGATCCCGGCATGATGAGCTACCGCCATGCCGGTTGCGATGTCGCACCCGTAGCGCATGGCTGTGGAGATCTCCAGCGGCTGTTCGTCCTTGACCTCGTCACCCAGCGTGTGAGACGGGAAGTACTCCATTGATATGGCATACAGCCCGCCCATGAAAAGAAAGTCGTAAATCCGGATCACATTCTTGTGAGTGATCTTTCGGGAGTATCTGAGCTCGTGGACGAAGCGCTTCATCATCTCTTCGTCCGAAGCCACGTTCGGGTTCAGAAACTTCAGGATCAGATTCTCTTCCACGACCTGATCCGTCATCAGCAGCACCGTACCAAAGGCACCCTTGCCGATCTTCCTGATGAATTTGTAGCGGCCTTCTATAACGTCCCCCGACTCCAGGGTCGTGATATCCAGCTGTTTCTGGACGCCGCCGCCCTGCACGAAGGCGCCGACTTCCCGGCCCTCCACGAGCAGGGTCCGGGTCGGCTCTGCAAAACGTTCCTGTTTTCGTGCCTCGGCAATCTGCGAGGGAGAAAACCGCTCGTCCAGCGACTTGATGGCAGCAATGGCCGCCTGTCGTACCGCCTTGTCCTGGTTTTCAAGATGAATACCGACAGTCTCGCGGATCTGGTCTGCGACCGAGGAATCAGCGAGCCGCGCGAGGGCGTCAATCGCTTCAATCTGGACCTCCCTTTCCGGGTGCGGAACGAGCTTCAGCAATCGCGGTACGTGTCTTTCATCCCCGAGTTTCGCGATGCCCCGGATCGCGGTCGGGATGGACCGCGAGTCACCTTCGAGCATTTTCAGCAACGCGGGAAGAGCTCGGGCATCGCCAATTTCGGCCAGGGCGTCGGCCGCACGCTCGCGAACCCACCAGTCCTCATCGATAGTTGCTTCGATAAGCTTTTTCACCGCGCGCTCGTCCCGCGTGGCGTTGAGGATTTCGATGGCGGCGCGTCGTATGTCCTCGTTCTCGTCCTTGATGAGCTCCAGTACCGCGTTGACGACCCGCGGTCCGCCGATTTTTGCCAGGGCGTCGGTGGCCCGGGCCCTGACCCACCAGTCATCGTCGCTGAGGGCCTCGAGGAGATCCTTGATGGACCTGGGGTCGGCGATCTCGTTCAGGACCTCCACGGCGGCTCTCCGCGAGTACTCGGAATCGTCCTTAAGCGCCACGATCAGGTACCGCACGGTGTCCGGGTGTCGATGGCGGACGATAGCCTCGACAGCCTTGTTCTGGACATCGAGATCCGGATCGCACAGCAGGCCGCAAAGCAGTTCCATGTCCGGTTCGCCGTCCATGCGGCCGATGGCGTTGATGGCCGCCTGCCGGATCAGCTTGTTGGAATCCTTTAGCTGCTCCTGGAGGGCGTGGTAGACCTCGCGGGTATTGAAGCGGGAGAGTATGTCTATGATGTGGGCTCTCGCCACGATGTCCTTCCCGGTCAGCCGGCCGATCAGTTCCGGCAGGTCGTTCTCGCCGGCAGTCTCGGCGACAATGCGGAAAAGAACCGCTTTTTCCGTCGAGTCCTGCTGGTAAGCCTGGGTCAGCACCCGCCGGACATCGAGACGACCTTTCTGATGAGACAGGGCATCGCAGAGGGGCGCCTTCGGCACCGTGTCTTTCCTTAAATAGTCCAGGAGCACGTTGGGGTTGAACCGCCTTCCGTGCCCGAGGGCCCAGGCGACAGCGCTTGTCACCTTCTGGCTGTCCGAGTCCAGGCCCTTGACGGCCTGATGTACGGTCTTGTCAGAGATGACGCGGGACATGACGTCGGCCAGCACTCGGGCCCGCTTGCGGTCCGACGACTCGATTTCCCCGATCAGTTTCTTGATACCCGAGCCGCCCAGAGACCTGAGCTTATCGACGGCCTTTTTTGCTTCCGGACTGTCCAGGTCCCGCCAAACCTCCAGCTTCTCGATCAGCCGGGTCGAGCGTACGCCGCCGAGAAGATTCATGGCGCCTCCGTCTCGCGTCCTGAAACGGTTGCCGCAAGCGCCATCTGAGCTGTGATTTTGTGCACCCGGACCATCCGGTCTACCTTACACGGCACCCGGGATTTCGCCAAGACAGCGGAGTCGGAAAGCGCGGATCTGATTTCGGCTACAATTATTCTCTCGCATGGTCTCACAGACCCGTATTCGGAGGTTTCCCTTGAGCGAAGATCTACTGTCGAGCGTGCGCTCGGCCGTCGCCGGTTTTAATGATCCTGTCCTTGGCAAGGCACTGGATAATGTCGGGACAATAAACGATGTGAAAGTGCAGGATGGTGTCGCTGATGTGGCCGTCCGTCTGTCGTTTCCCGCGAAACGCTACTCGGAATCGCTGCAGACCCGGCTCCAGGAGCACCTGACGGCACTCTCCGGAATCGACAAGGCACGGGTCACGGTTGACTGGGAGGTGCCTGTCGCGCCGGTTCAGGGCGGTGTCGAACCCCTGGAAGGCGTCAAGAACGTTCTGGCGGTCGCCTCGGGCAAAGGGGGAGTCGGTAAATCAACGACGGCCGTGAATCTTGCGCTCGCCCTGGCGGCGGAAGGCGGCAGGATAGGCATGCTGGATGCTGACATTTACGGGCCGAGCCAGCCTCGCATGCTGGGGTTGTCCGGTCGCCGGCCCACCAGTCCCGATGGTAAGAAACTGGACCCGCTCGTGGGTTACGGAATTCAGTGCATGTCGATCGGCTTTCTCGTCGACGAAGACGAGGCGGTGGTATGGCGGGGTCCGATGGCCACCGGAGCCCTGGTGCAGCTTCTGGGCGAAACCCTGTGGGACCGCCTGGATTACCTGATCGTGGATATGCCTCCGGGCACCGGTGACATCCAGCTGACGATGGCCCAGCGGGTGCCGGTGAGCGGCGCCCTCATTGTGACCACGCCGCAGGACATTGCGCTGCAGGACGCGATCAAGGGGTTGCGCATGTTCCAGAGAGTGGAAATCCCGGTCCTGGGCCTGGTGGAGAACATGAGCATCCACATTTGCTCGAACTGCGGACATCAGGACGCGATTTTCGGCGAGGGCGGAGCTGAGAAGATGTCGGCGAGCTACGGACTGCCCGTGCTGGGCCGGCTGCCCCTGGACGGGCGGATCCGGGAAGAAGCCGACGGGGGAAGACCGACCGTGGCGTCGGATCCGGGTAGCCCGATCTCGGAGGCCTACCTGGATGTAGCGAGGCGGGCTGCCGCGACGCTCGGAGAGCTCGCCGGCGGCGGCAGCCGGCCGTTCCCGAACATCGTGATCGAGGACGACTGAGTGAGCATCAAGTCCGACAAATGGATCCGGCGCATGGCCGAGGAACAGGGCATGATCGAGCCCTTCGAAGCCGGGCAGGTGCGAACGGCTTCGGGAAACCGGCTCGTGAGCTACGGAACCTCAAGCTACGGCTATGACGTCCGCTGTGCACCGGAGTTCAAGATCTTCACCAACATCAATTCCGCCATTGTCGACCCGAAGCAGTTCGACGAAAGCAGCTTCGTTGACGTGCGCGAAGACGTCTGCATTATCCCGCCGAATTCCTTCGCCCTGGCGCGCACCGTCGAGTATTTCAGGATCCCGCGGAGCGTCCTGACCATCTGCGTGGGCAAATCCACGTACGCCCGTTGCGGCATCATCGTCAACGTCACGCCGCTCGAACCGGAGTGGGAGGGGCATGTGACGCTGGAGTTTTCGAACACGACGCCGCTGCCGGCCAAGATCTACGCCAACGAGGGTGTTGCCCAGATGCTCTTCTTCGAGTCCGACGAGGAATGCGATACCTCGTATCGCGATCGGGGCGGGAAATACCAGGGTCAGCGGGGCGTGACCCTGCCTAGGACCTGAGCCACTCCGCTTCGTCCCTGACGATCGGCGCCTCGAGGATTTTGCCGTCGATCTGCACGCTGTCTCCGGCCATTTTGAGCCGGCCCTCGGCATACCAGCCGATCACGCGCGGATACATTCTGTGCTCCAGGGCCTGGATGCGCTGGTTGAGTGTTTCTGCCGTGTCGTCGGGCCTTACAGCCAGACGGGCCTGGGCGATCACCGGTCCGCCATCCAGTTCTTCGGTCACGAAATGGACACTCGTGCCATGAAAGGTCTCCCCTGCGTCCAGTACCCGCTGATGCGTATGCAGCCCGCGGTAGTCGGGGAGCAGGGACGGGTGGATGTTGAGCATGCGTCCCGCCCATTGATGCACCAGCCCGGCCGTCAGGATTCTCATGAAGCCCGCCAGGACCACGAGATCCGCCTGCAGCTGATCCAGCAGTCCGCCCAGCGCCCGGTCGTAGGCTTCGCGATCGGCGAAGCCTGACGCTGTAAGAATCCTTGTCTCGATCCCGGCCCGCTCTGCGCGGCTAAGCCCGAAGGCTTCCGGCTTGTCGCTGACCACCGCCGTAATTCGGGCCGGGATATGGCCGTGCGCGCAGGCGTCGATGATGGCCTGGAGATTGGTGCCGCTGCCGGAAATCAGCACGACTACGGCGAGCTGACGGTCCATCAGGAGAGTTCCACGGCCCGGTCGCCGGCGGTAATCTCGCCCAGGATCCACGCTTCTTCGCCCTGCTCGCGAAGAATCTTCAGCGCGTTATCTGCGCAGTCGCCGGGTACAAGGAACGTCATTCCCACGCCGCAGTTGAAGGTGCGAAAAAGCTCGGTCTCGGACAGGTTGCCGCCTTCGCGCAGCCAGTCGAAGATGGCTGGCATGGGCCACGAGTCCCGATGAATTATCGCGCGACACCCCTCAGGCATTGTTCGCGGCAGGTTTTCGGGAAGCCCGCCTCCGGTGATATGGGCAATGCCGAGGACGTCCACCTCCTCGATCAATGCCAGTGTGGAGCGCACGTATATTCGTGTCGGCGCGAGAAGCTTCTCCCCGAGAGTCGCGTCCTCGAATTCTTGGTCCAAAGCAGCGTTCTGGTCAGCAAGGATACGGCGAATCAGGGAATACCCGTTGGAGTGGGGCCCGGAGGATGCCACGGCGAGTATGGCGTTTCCCGGGGCTACGCGGGACCCGTCGATGATGCGGCTTTTCTCGACGATACCCACGCAGAATCCGGCCAGGTCATAATCCCGACCGGCATACATGCCCGGTAACTCTGCGGTTTCTCCACCAATCAGGGCGCAGCCGGCCTGCTTGCATCCGTTCGCAATGCCCGAGACCACGCTGGCCGCCGTGTCTACGTCCAGTTGCCCAGTGGCGTAATAATCAAGAAAGAACAGCGGCTCGGCACCCTGTACGACCACATCGTTGACGCACATGCCAACGAGATCCACGCCGATGGAATCATGACGGTCCATCGCCAGAGCGAGCTTCAGCTTGGTACCGACGCCATCCGTTCCCGATACCAGGACCGGTTCGGAGTAACCGGCAGGCAATTCGAACAGTCCGCCGAATCCACCCAGGCCAGCGAGGACGCCTGGGCGGTGGGTCGCTTTTACGAGGGGCTTGATGCGGTCGACCAGGCTGTTACCGGCATCGATATCCACGCCGGCGTCCCGGTAGGTCAGGGAGGGTTTGTCTGTCATATCTGCACGGTGTCTCGCGGGAGGGCCCGGGGCGGCTCTGTGCATGTCTGGAGAGACCCGGGGAGAAAGCGATCTGTGATATTTTACATCACCCTTCCGCGTGGAAAGTCAAAGCTTGCCGAACCGAGTGAGAACATTTTGCAGGTCGTTATCCGCCGGGTGGGTCATGGCTGTCGCCCTGGCCACCACGGGCTGGGCGGCGTCGGTGCCGGGCCTGTACGAAGCTGAGGTGGCGGTGGACAAGGATACCCAGGCGCAGCGTGCCGCCGCTTTCTCGGAAGCCATGGGTCAGGTATTGATTCGCGTCACGGGACGCCCCGAGGCTGCGGCGATGGAGGAAACAGCAGACCTGCGTCGCGCCGCCGAACGCTACGTCCAGCAATACCGATTGAAGCCGGACGGCAACCTCTGGGTGGCTTTCGACAGCCTCGCGCTGGATGCCGCCCTGGCCGAGCGGGGACTGCCCATCTGGGGAGCGGAACGGCCTGCCGTGCTCCTGGTTCTGGCCGTGGACCAGGGCGGCGGGGCCCGGTTCGTGCTCTCTTCAGAGGACGAGGTCCCCGACCGCGCCGCTCAGGAGCTTCGCGATCGAATGACAGCCCTTGCGAACGATCGGGGTCTGCCGCTGATCCTGCCTCTGATGGACGCTCAGGACAGGTCGGTGATTTCCTTTGGAGAGGTCTGGGGAGGCTTCGATCAGGCCCTGCAGACCGCGGGCGAGAGATACGGTACGGATGCGGTCCTGCTGGGCCGGCTATCCGCGGATGCGGAGTTCCGCACACGCTGGACCCTGTATTCGGGCGATCAGGCGTACCGCTGGACTGGCGGGCTGGAGGACGGGATCAGCGGGACCAGCGACCGGTTCGCCCAGCGGTATGCGGTGACCACGGGCGCCGCAGTCGAGGGCGAGGTGGGACTGGCGGTACATGGCGTCAGCTCGCTCGAGGACTACGGTCGGGTTCTCGCTTACCTGGAGGGTCTTACCGCCGTACGCTCGGTTCAGGTCCGAACACTGCGGGACGACACGGTCGTTTTCGGGCTGGAGTTGATAGGCAGCGTCGAAAATGTGGACCGGGCCATCCGCCTTGGATCCCTGCTCGGTTCCGATGAAAGCGGAGCCCCGGAGGCCTCCGCTCCCGATTTGCCGGGGATGCGGAGGGTATTGTTGAGCTATCGATTGTCCTCACCTTGAGACCCCGAGATATTCCCAACGCCCTGTGCGTGCTGCGAATGCTGCTGGTTGCTCCGGTGGTCTGGCTGTTGCTGGCCGGCGAATACGCCTGGGTGCTGGTCGTTTTTTTCCTCGCTGGTTTCACCGACGGCCTGGACGGATTTCTGGCCAAACGCTTTGACTGGCGGTCCAGGCTGGGCGGCATTCTGGACCCGCTGGCGGACAAGCTGCTGCTAGTGACTTCGTTCCTGACGCTCGGCTATATCGGGCTGGCCCCGGTCTGGCTGCTCATCATGGTCGTGGCGCGGGACGTGATTATCGTTTCCGGAGCCACCGCATACAGATTCCTGATAGGGGTTTTTCAGGCCAGCCCGACTCTGGTGAGCAAAGCCAACTCGGCGCTCCAGCTCCTCTATGTGCTTGCCGCGGTGGCGGATGCCGGGTTCGGGATTCCCGGAAGACCTGTAGTGAACGTCATCGGATACGCCGTGCTGGCGACGACGGTAGTGAGCGGAATCGATTACATGGTGACCTGGGGTCTGCGCGCGTGGCGGGTCAGACATCCGACGTGATCAGGGCTTCGGCGTGAAACAGCTGCCCCTGGAGTTCAAGCTCAGGGATTCGGCGATCTTCGCGACCTTTTTCCCGGGTGCGAACGAGCTTGCCGTGGCGTATCTCCGGTCTTTGGCCGGCGACGGGGGGGGCGGCTGCTGGCTCTGGGGCGGCGCGGGTAGCGGAAAGAGCCATCTTCTTCAGGCGCTCTGCGCTGCCGCCGCCGAGAAATCTCGTAGTGCGGCATATCTCCCCATGACACAGATCGGGCCCATGGG
>JASFOT010000016.1:0-13250 GCA_050116375.1 Gammaproteobacteria bacterium
ACGCGACGGACAGACTCGGCGTTCTTGTTGAACCACAGACCCAATGCGATATGTCTTGACGGCTTCCTGGTGATTCTTCGCCGCCGGGCCGGGTGTACAGTCGACCCCGGGGCGGCGGGTCCTTATAGTCTCGCCCAACCAGCAGCAATTGTCTCTTTGGCAGGACAGGGCCCCGTGAACCGTATCAGCGCAGTTGTCATTACGCTCAACGAGGAGCACAGCTTGTCGGGGGCCCTGGATTCGGTCGCCTGGTGCGACGAGATTGTCGTCCTCGATTCGGGCAGTGTCGATGGTACGGTGGAAATTGCCCGGTCCTACCCGAACTGCCGGGTCCTGCACCAGCCTTTTCTGGGCTACGGGCCGCAGAAGCGGAAAGCGGTGGAGGCCGCGTCCAACGACTGGATCCTGAGTCTCGACGCAGACGAGGTCCTGGACGAACTGCTCCAGCAGTCTCTGAGAGCGTGGCGCGAATCCGGATCCCCGGGAGAGGCGGGTTATTATCTGCTGCGCCGCTTGTGCTTCATGGGCCGGCACTTCCGGCACGGCAGGGAATCACGCGACCGAGTACTGCGCCTTTTCGATCGGCGCAGGGGAAATTTCAACGAGGCGAATATCCACGAGCGGGTAGAACTGGACGGTCCCACTGGCGTGCTCTCCGGTCGGTTGCTGCACTACAGCTACAGGGACCTGGACGAGTATTTCGAGAAATTCAATCGGTATACGTCCGTCATGGCCCGGCAGATGCGGCAGCGGGGACGTCGGTCTTCCATTCCCTCCCTGGTGCTCCGGCAACCGGTGAGCTTTCTGAACTACTACCTGGTGCGGGGCAACTGGATGAACGGTTTCCCGGGCTTCGTCTGGTCGTTGCTGGCTGCGACTTACAGGACCGTGAAGTATCTCAAGCTGTACGAACTCCAGACGACGGCTTACGACTCGAAACAGGATCCGCCGGTTGCATGACCTTCACGGCAGAGCCTCGTGCCCAGGGTGCCGTTCACGGTGTCTCCGGGTCGACGGGGAACATACAGCGCGTACCCGGGTCGAAATCCCTACAGACAACAATGTCGCGGGGGCTCCTGGTTATGTTCTTGAGAAAATCGACGATCAAGGTGGCCACTTTGCTGGCCGCTCTGGTGGCCATGCTGGCGGGAACGGGCCTCGCCCAGGCAGGCAAGTTCGGCAAGGGCGCGGTCGAAGGGCCGCTGCGGCTTCGCTATTTCACCGCAGAGATTCCGCCAGCGCCTGATGGGGGCATGGTCCGAGTCGGGGTGAAGCTTCCCCTGGGGGCCAAGATCGCAAAGACCGAGGTGTTCATCGATACCGAGGACAAGGGAGAGAGAAAAGACTGGGCCAAGTGCGACATCGAGAAAAAGACCTGCGACATTGGCGACTCGAGCATCGTGGCCTTTCATCGCGAAAACCGTGACGAGTGGCAGGATCTGGCGGTGGATGTCAGATCGGACGCCGGAGAGCCGCGCTACGCCAAGATATCAGTGCTGTTCCAGCCCCAGTCCGGTTTCGACAACAGCGGATGCAACCGGAACAATCTTCGCTGCGGTTACATGGCGGCGGCTGAATAGCCTGGTCGTGTTGTCGGGGCAGGTTGATGGCCTGCCCACGCATCATCCGGTCTTTGTCTGATCGGCAACCGCCTGGGCGGCGGCAGCCACAGCTTCCGGGTCGCCGAGGAAGTCCCGGCCCTGGGATCGGAGACCGGAGTCCAGGCGGTAGACCAGCGGCACCCCTGTAGGAATGTTGAATCCGACGATTTCGTCTTCGCTCATGTCGTCCAGCATTTTGACCAGGGCCCGCAGGCTGTTGCCATGGGCCGCGATCAGTACGGTCTGGCCATCCTTCAGGCAGGGAACGACATTGGCTTCCCAGTAGGGCTGAACTCGCGCCAGCGTGTCCTTGAGGGACTCCGTGGCCGGCAACGTCTCCCGCGGGACCGACGCATAACGGGGATCGAATCGGGGATGTCTCTCGTCGTCATCGGGTACCGGAGGCGGTGCAGTCCCGTAGCTCCGGCGCCAGATCTGGACCTGTTCGGCTCCGTGCTTGGCGACAGTTTCCGCCTTGTTGAGGCCCTGGAGGGCTCCGTAGTGGCGCTCGTTGAGTTGCCAGGCGCGGTGCACGGGCACCCACATGCGATCCATCTTGTCCATCACGATCCACAGGGTGCGGATGGCGCGTTTGAGGACCGAGGTGAACGCAACATCGAACTCGAGGCCTTCCTCTTTCAGCAGCCTGGCGGCTTCGACGGCCTCCTCGCGTCCCTGGTCGGTCAGGTCCACGTCGGTCCAGCCCGTGAAAAGGTTCTTGAGGTTCCAATCGCTCTGGCCGTGGCGCAGCAGGACTAGCCTGACAGACATGGTGGAGTCTCCGTAGTAGTTCGTTGAGTCGATTCTAGCCTTATTCAGCGGGCCCGTCGGGCTGGCGTCCCGCGCGGCGGGCGCAACCCTACGGCAGCCCGACCAGGTAATTGCCCCGGCTCTTGTCATAGTCGAGCCGGATCATCCCCCGGGACGCGCAGTCCTCGAGCATCTCCGAGAAACTTCCGTAGCCGTAATAGGCTTCACTGAAGCCGGGATATACCCGCTTGATGGTCTGTTTCACCATGGAGCCCCATAGCTGGTCGTAATCCCCGCTCAGGCTCTCCACGATTTCCACCATCCGTTCCATGGCCTCCGACTTGCGGTCCGTGGTCTTGGGCCTGCCCCTGGATTTGCGTGCCGAACGGAGCAGGTCGTCGTAGTAGATGAATTCGTCGCAACCGGCGATGAGCAGGTCCGACGTGGAGCTCTTGACGCCGCAGCCGATGACTCGCTTGTTGTTTTCCTTCAGCTTGGAAACCAGAGGAGAAAAATCGCTGTCTCCCGACAGCAGCGCGAAAATATCGATGTGCTGTTTCGCATAACAGAGATCGATGGCGTCCACTACCATGTGAATGTCGGCGCTGTTCTTGCCGCTGACCCGGGATTGGGGAATATCGATCATCTCCACGCCGTTGGCGTGAAATTCCTTGACGTAGGTGCGGAACTGGCTCCAGTCGCAGTAAGCCCGCTTGTAAACGATTCGCCCTTTCTCCAGCAGCCGCTTCAGGACCAGCTGGATGTCGAACTGGGCACCGCTTTTCAGGTCCCGGACGCCGAGGGCCAGGTTCTCGAAATCTACAAATACCGCGATTAATGGCTCTTGTGACATGTGTTTACTCGTCTGGCTCAGGGAGCCGGGTCAAAACTGGGAAAGCCGGCGGACTTCCTGGATAGCCACGGATAGCGTGGGGAAATCCATGGCTTCGTCGGCGCGCAATTCGTTCATGATATCGGCAACATGTTTGATTCGCTCGGCTCTGGACTCGCTCCAGATCTGGAATGCCGACTCCGGTGACCGTCGCCGGCCGCCTTCCTCGACGATCTGCCGGGTAAGCTGTCCCTGGAGCAGGTAGAGGTTCTCGCGCATGCTGTTTCGGGCCATGGCCTGCCAGCGGCCGCTGACGGCGAGCCGCTCGACCTGGTCGCGCAGCCAGTCGAGCCCGAGATTTTCGCCGAGCACGAAGTAGGTCTTCGCCACCCTCGGGGGCGTCTCCGAGGCTCCCTGGGCCACCTCGACGATGTCCAGAGCCGAGTGCATGGCGTGGAGCGACGCCATACGTGTCGCCACGTTTTCCGGAATGCCGATATCCCGGTAAAGGGTGGCCGCTTCATTGAAGCGCTTCAGCTCTCGACCGCCGAGGGTTTCCGCAATGGAGGCGCTGATTTCCGCTGCTGCCGGGCCGAAACGGCTCACCGATGCCGCGATATCGGCGACCAGGTAGGGCCGGTCGAGGAACCAGTGCGTGCCGTGCTTGAGCAGACGACTGGTCCGATTGAGCATCGAGTACTGGGCATTGGCGTGGACGCTGTTGTCGAGCGCCTCGATATCCGACCACAGGGACCGGATGTCGAATACCTCCCGAGCGATGGCGTAGGCCCGGGCCACGGAACCCAGGTCGGCGCCGGTTTCGTCCTGCGTTCGGTAGGCGAAAACGGGCCCCATGCGGTTGACGATGCTGTTGGTGATCAGGGTCGAGATGATCTCCCTCGAGAGACGGTGCTCACTCATGAGCTCCCGGTAGCGGCGTTGCAGCGGTTTCGGGAAGTAGCTGATCAGCTCCTTACCCAGATATTCGTCCTCCGGGACATTGGAAGTGATCATGTCGCTGTAGAGAGCCATTTTGCCGTAGCTAAGCAGCACCGACAGCTCCGGCCGGGTCAGTCCGCGACCCGAGCGGTTGCGCTCCGTAATCTCTTCGTCGCTCGGCAGGAACTCCAGTGCCCGATCGAGCATGCCGCGGCGTTCCAGCAGGCGAATCAGGTAGGCGTGCTCGTTGATGCGTTCGCCGGCTCCCGCTGCCAGAAGACTGATCGCCTGGGTCTGGAGATAATTGTTGCGAAGTACGTGCTCGGCGACTTCGTCGGTCATGTCTGCCAGAAGCTTCCTGCGGCGTCCCGAGGTGAGACCTTCCCGGTTCACTGCCAGATTCAGGAGGATCTTGATATTGACCTCGCGGTCAGAGCAATCGACGCCACCGGAGTTGTCGATGAAGTCCGTGTTCAGACGGCCGTCGTTGAGAGCGAACTCGATTCTGCCCAGCTGCGTCATTCCCAGGTTGCCGCCCTCTCCGATTACCCGACAACGGAGTTCCCGGCCATTGACCCGAACACTGTCGTTACTCCGGTCGCCGACGTCGAGGTTGCTCTCCGTGCTGGCCTTCACATACGTACCGATACCGCCGTTCCAGAGCAGATCGACGGGCATGCGCAGTATGGCCCGAACCAGTTCGTGCGGGGCCAACCGGGTCTCGCTGGTCTCGAGCATCTCCTGAACCTGCGGGGAGAGGTGGATGACTTTCTCGTCCCGGGACCAGACCCCGCCGCCGGCCGATATGAGAGAGGGATCGTAATCTGACCAGCTGGACTCGGGCAGCTCGAACAGACGCTGTCGCTCCCTGTAGCTGGTCTCCGGATCCGGGTCCGGGTCGACGAAAATATGTCTGTGGTTGAAGGCGGCGCGCAGCCGAATATGCGGGGACTGGAGCATGCCGTTTCCGAAAACGTCGCCCGACATATCGCCGATTCCCACCACCGAGAAATCCGTCGTCTGGGTGTCTATCCCCAGTTCGCGGAAATGACGCTTGACCGCTTCCCATGCGCCGCGGGCCGTGATTCCCATTTTCTTGTGGTCATAGCCCACCGAGCCGCCGGAGGCGAAAGCGTCACCAAGCCAGAAGTTGTATTCCCGGGAGACTCCGTTGGCGATATCGGAGAAGGTGGCCGTCCCCTTGTCAGCGGCCACCACCAGGTAGGGATCGTCGCCATCGTGCCTGACGGTCGATGGCGGCGGGACGATCTCGTTGTCTACCAGGTTGTCGGTGACGTCCAGCAAGCCGCGGATGAAGGTCTTGTAACAGCTCTCGACTTCCGCCATCAATTCGGTCCGCTGTCCCGCGGGCAGGCGTTTGGGCACGAATCCGCCCTTCGCACCGACCGGCACGATCAATGTGTTCTTGACGGCCTGGGCCTTCATCAGTCCCAGGACCTCGGTTCGGTAATCCTCCTTGCGATCTGACCAACGCAGTCCGCCCCGGGCCACCTCGCCACCCCGGAGATGAACGCCCTCGACTCGGGGCGAGTACACGAAAACCTCGTATTTTGGCCGGGGCTTCGGGAGGTCGGGAATTTTGCGGGGGTCGAACTTGAAAGACATGTGCGGCGGCGGCCGTCCTTCGCTGTCTTCCTGGAAATAGTTCGTTCGCAGCGTGGCCCGGATCATGGCCCTGAAAGCGTTGATGATCCGGTCCGCATCCAGGCTGGCGACGTCGTCCATGTGATGATCCAGGGCCTGCGTGATGGACAGGTTTTCCCGCTCGCGCCGTTTTTGCGGCAGTGCCGGGTTATTCAGCACCTCGAAATTCTCGATCATCATTTTCGCGATCGAGGGATACGAGCAGAGCACCTGCTCCATATACTGCTGGCTGAAAGGCATTCCCGTCTGCAGAAGGTAGCGGCAGTACGCGCGCAGTACCGTCACCTGCCGCCAGTCTAGGCTTGCCAGGAGAACCAGCGCGTTGAATCCGTCGTTGTCTGCGTCGCCTCGCCAGACGTTGCGAAACGCCTCCTGGAAAGTCTCGTTGACCTCCGAGGGTGTCAGCGTGTCCTGGCGGTACAGCATGTCGAAATCCTGGACGTAGACGTCCAGGCCGGTCTGCAGACGGATCCTGTAGGGACGCTCGCTGATGACCCTGAGGCCCAGGTTCTCGAGCATCGGCAGCACATCGGAAATGGGCAGCGGCTCGTTCGCATGGAAGGTCTTGAATCTGACGTGCTGCTCGGTAAAACTCGGCGGTCGGTACAGGCTCATCCTGAGATCCGTCGGGTCTTCCTGAATGGCCGCCAGCCGTTCGATATCGAAGGTGGCTTCCCGAGCCGTCACGTCTTCCATGTAGGCCGCGGGAAAGATATCTCCATAGGACGCCAGAAGGGTCAGCCCTTCGGCCTCGCCGAATCGCTCTACAAGCTGGTCCCGGAGTTCGTCCTGCCAGGTGCGAACCGCTTTTTCGATCTCGGCCTCGAGACCGTGAAGGTTGACCCTCGGCAGATTCTCCGGATCGGTTCGGACGATGAGATGTACGCGGGCGAGCTGGGACTCGGACATCTGCACGTCCGATTCCACCGAGTGACCATTGAGGGCGTCGACAAGGATGGTCTGCACCTTCTCCCGAACCTGCGTGTTGTAACGGTCTCTCGGTATGAACACCAGGCAGGAGAAAAAACGCCGGAATGCGTCGCGGCGAATGAACAGCCTGATCTGCTGCCGCTCCTGCAGGCCGAGAATGCCAACGGCGATCCGTTTAAGGTCATCTACCGACGCCTGGAACAGCTCGTCCCGAGGGAACGTATCCAGGATATGCCGCAGGGCTTTGCCACCATGACTGTCCGGAACCAGCCCGGATTCCTCCATGACCTGTTCCACCTTGTGCCGCAGTACCGGAATACTCCGGGGACTGCGGCTGTAGGCCACAGAGGTCAAAAGGCCGAGAAAACGCTTTTCTCCGGCGACCCGGCCGGCGGAATCGAACGACTTGATGGAGACATAGTCCAGATAAGTCGGTCGATGAACCGTGGACCTGGAGTTGGCCTTGGTGATCAACAGCAGATCCCGGGAGCGCGCCTGACGACGGATGGCGCGACCGATGACTTTACTGCCAGAGCCGGCAATGGAGGTCTTGCGGAGGATGCCCAGTCCGGTATCCGGCACGACCTTGAGCGTGTCGAAATCCTCGCCCTTGACGAGTTCGTATTCCCTGTAGCCGAGAAACGTGAAGTGGTCGTCCTCCATCCATTCCAGGAGCGCACGACTCTCGTCCACGATCTCGGCGCTCAGCGGCGGCGGGTTGGTGACGAGCTCCCGCGAGATCTCCAGGCACTTCGAGCGCATCGCCGACCAGTCCTGGCAAGACAGGCGAACGTCTTCGAGGGAGGACAGCAGGTCCCCGAGAATGACCCGGAAAGCGCTCTTCTCGGGGATCCGGTCGATTTCGACGTGGATCAGGGACTCCGTCACGGCGTCGTCGGACGTCTCTCCATTGGGTAGTACATCGACGAGCCGCCCCCCCGCGTCCCTGCGAACCTTGATGACAGGGTGCACCGTCAGGTGGATGTACCGGTCATGCCGGTTGATGACCATCCCCAGGGAGTCGACCAGGAAGGGCATATCATCATTGATGATCTCGACGATGGTATGGGGCGAGGACCAGCCGTCTTTTTCCGCTTCCGGATTGAATATCCTGGCCTTGGGCTTCCCGGGCCGGCGCGTCAGCGCGTAGTCCAGATGGCCGACAGCGGCCCCGGCCAGGTCGTCCACATCTCTTTTCTTGAGATCTTCGAGAGAAATGTTCCGGTAGTACTGCCAGATAAAGGAGTCGAGGTGGGAGCGGCATTCCGCCGAGGCCGTTTCGCGGGCGCACTCGATAATTTGGCCAATCACTCGCTGCCGGGCATCGGACGCGTTCTGATCCATTGAGAAGTTTCGCCAGTTAGCCGGTTCCGGTCTGAGCGATTCTACCTTTTTCCCGAGCCCGCGATCACCCGCAGGATGAGCTGCACTGCAGCGTCACGAGGGTTGGCGGAGATCGGAAATGACGGCTGCCAGGAAGCGGCAAGCCTCGCCTCCGGTGACGCAACGGTGATCGAAGGTGAGCGATAGCGGTATGCGCGGATGGGTTTCGATGCCGCCCAGCACCGGGACGACATCGTGACGAAGACCGCCTGAGCCGAGGATCGCTATGGTAGGCGGCACGACCACGGGGGTCGCGTAGCGCCCGGCCATCATGCCGAAGTTGGACAGCGTGAAGGTAAAGTCCTTCATCTCCTCGGGAGCGACCGTTCGGGTTCGGGTCCGCTCCTTGAGGCTGTCCAGGTTCTTGCGCAGATCCTCCGCCGACTTGCTTTCCACACCCCGCACCACTGGCACTATCAAACCGTCCGGCGTGTCGACGGCGATAGCGATGTCCACCCGGGATTCCAGCTGGCGACTCATGGAGGCACCGTCGTAGAAACCGTTGAGGGCCGGTTCTGCCCGGCAGCCTGCGACAATGGCACGCAGCAGACGCGCGGTGATGTCCTGACCGGGCCCCCACGCGTGAATGTCCGCATCGTCGAAAATGGTGCAGGGACAGACCTCGTTGCGGGACAGGGCCATGCTCTGGGCCATCGCCCGCCTCGGGCCCCGGAGATTCTCCGGTTCACCGGGCGGGAGCTTCACCTGGGGTGCGGGGCGCCCGTGGGCGGGAGCGCCGGCCTCGCCGGCGGAGCGCACGTCTTCTGCGGTGACCCGGCCGCCCTTGCCGGAACCCTCCATCGTGCCGAGATCCACGCCGAGCTTTTTGGCCAGCGCCCTGACGGCGGGCGCCGCCTTCACCTTCCCGGCGCCGCGGCGCCTGCGGCTTCCCGCGGTCGCCGTTTCCACCAGCTCGTCATCACTGACCGGCATGCTGCCCACCACGGTGCCGGAGTCCGCCCCGGAGCCCTTCGCGGCTGGCGGCTCCGATTCCGCTGCCGCCCTCGGTGCACCTTCGCCGGTATCGATATCGATAAGCGGCTTGCCGACCTCCACCAGGTCGCCTTCCGCAGCATGCAGCCTCGCCACTCGACCCGAATAGGGGGAGGGGACCTCTACCACTGCCTTGGCTGTTTCCACCGACAACATGGGCTGATCGGTCTTGATTTCGTCTCCCTCGTCGACGTGCCAGGTGACGATCTCCGCTTCCTGGAGTCCTTCGCCAAGGTCGGGCAGATTGAACGTTTTCATCTGGTTACCTTCAGTGTGGCCGATCGGTCCGCGCGGCCGATCCTCATGCCTCCAGGGTCCGCCGGACGGCGTCCACGATCCGCTGGACGCTGGGCAGGTACTGGTACTCCATTCTGAACAGCGGCATCACGGTATCGTAACCGGTGACGCGCTGAACCGGTGCTTCCAGGTCGTAAATGCCTTTTTCCGCGACTTCTGCAGCAATTTCCGCTCCCACTCCGCAGCTTCGCGCCGCCTCGTGGACGATCACCAGTCTGCCGGTCTTTTCCACCGACTCCAGTATGGTTTCCATATCGACAGGGCTCACCGTCGCCACGTCGATCACTTCGCAGCTGATGTCTTCCTGGGCGAGCTGTTCGGCGGCCTTGAGGGTCTCGAAGATCATCGCCCCCCAGGTGACGAGTGTGACGTCGTCGCCTTCCCGCAGCGTGTAACAGACGTCCAGCGGCAGGGCCCGCCCGTCATCGCTGACTTCCTGTTTCTGCAGCCGGTAAATTCTTTTCGGCTCCAGGAAAACCACCGGGTCCGGATTGCGTATCGAGGCCAGCAGAAGACCGTAGGCCCTGGCCGGGGAGGAGGGGATGACGACCCGGACGCCCGGCATATGGGCGAAAAGCGCTTCGGTACTCTCCGAATGATGCTCCGGCGCATGGATGCCGCCGCCGAAGGGGGCCCGGAGAACCATGGGGCAGGTCAGTCGTCCGCGCGTACGGTGTCGAAGACGGCCCGCGTGATTGATCATCTGGTCGACAGTGGGATAGATGAACCCCATGAACTGGATTTCGGCCACCGGTTTCATGCCCTGGGACGCCATCCCCACTGACAGGCCCGCGATCATCGATTCGGCCAGCGGAGTGTCCATCACGCGATCGGCGCCGAAACGCTCCTGAAGTCCTGCGGTGGCCCGGAAGACCCCGCCGTTGACCCCGACATCCTCTCCGAGAATGATGACGGACTCATCCCGCTCCATCTCGTGGGCGAGAGCCATGGTGATGGCCTCGATGAGCGTGACCTTGGCCATCAGTGATCGCCTCCCCGCGGTTCGTAATGCAGCGCGTTTTCGCGCTGTTCGGCAAGGGCGGGGGGCAGTTCCTCGAACATGAAGTCGAACATGGCGCCAGCTGCCTGGACCGGCGTGTTCAGATAGGTCTCCACGGCCTCGTCCACCTGCTTCTGGCAGTCGGCCAGCAGTTCTTCTTCCCTGGTTTCGTCCCAGACTCCCAGTTCGGTCAGGTAGCGCCGCAGTCGTATCAGCGGTTCCTGGTGCCTGGCCTGCTCGACTTCTTCGTTCTTGCGGTAGCGGCTGGCGTCATCGGCCGTCGTGTGGTCACTGAGACGATAGGTGACCGCCTCGACCAGGGTAGCGCCGTCGCCGGCCCGGGCCCGGGACAGCGACTCCTCCATGGCCTGCCTGACGGCGATGACGTCGTTGCCATCGACCTGGACTCCCGGGATCCCGGCCGCGATGGCCTTCTGGGCAAGAGTCTCTGTCGCCGTCTGAATCGACAGCGGAACGGATATCGCCCACTTGTTGTTGACGACGACAAACACCACCGGCAGCTTACGGACGCCTGCCACATTCATGGCCTCGTAGAAGTGGCCTTCCGAAGTGCCTCCGTCCCCGACCACCGTGACGGCGCACCGCTTCTCGCCCCGCAGCTTGTACGCGAGCGCCGCACCGGCCGCGTGAAGGCACTGGGTGGCGATGGGCACACACCAGGGAAAATCGTGCTTGGGACCGGCGAAGTCGTTGCCCCGCTCGTCTCCGCCCCAGTAAAGCAGCACATCGGACATTCTGACGCCGCGACAGAACTGGGCGCCGTATTCCCGATACATGGGGGCGAAGCAGTCTTCCTCGCGCATCGCCGAACCTATGCCCACATGGGCCGCCTCGTGCCCCAGGCATGAGGCATAGGTGCCCAGCTTGCCCGTGCGCTGGAGATTGACGGCCTTTGCGTCGAAAGACCGGGTCAGCGTCATGAGCTTGTACATCCGAAGAATCTCGTCCGGATCCCTGGCGAAATCCGGCAGTTCCTCCACCGGTTTACCCTCCGGGTCCAGGTACTGACTGTACCCGACGCGGAATTCGGCGATTGTTTTCAAAGGAGGTCCTCCAGGGGCGGCCGTGTCTCCCCCGCTTTGTTGCGGAAGAGCACGACTTTATTCGTTGGAATAGGTGCCGGGCCGGGCTGCGAGAAACCGGGCAGGCACTCTAGAATGGCGAAAGATTATAACCGAACTTGATCCCGGCCAGTTTGACGCGATGCAGCAGTCAGGCGTCTGCGGTAGTAGACTGGGAAGCTCGTTTCCGCTGCCCCTCATGCGTTGCTGCGTACCCACCCATCCGGACAAGCCCATGAAACAAAGAGAGATCGAGGAAGGCATTCATCGCGACCTGGCGAAGAGCCTTTCCTATTCCGAATACCTGAGCCTGGATACTCTGCTGGCGGCTCAGCACCCGCTCAGCCGGCCGGTGCATCACGACGAGTTGCTGTTCATCATTCAGCATCAAACCTCCGAGCTCTGGTTCAAGCTGATTATTCATGAGCTCGAGGCGGCGATCCGGCATATCCAGGACGACCAACTGGGGCCGTGCTTCAAGATCTTCGCGAGGATCAAGCAGGTGCAGGACCAGCTCTTTAGCCAGTGGTCCGTGCTCGAGACGCTCACGCCCAGCGAATACGCTCAGTTCCGGCACGTATTCGGCCATGCATCGGGATTCCAGTCGGCCCAGTTCCGGATGCTGGAGTTCCTTCTGGGCAACAAGGATGCCGCCTGCCTGACGGTGTTCGACCATGAACCGGAAATCCGGGAACGCCTGGAAAAAGTGCTCAACTCGCCCAGCGTCTATGACGAGTTTCTCCGTTATCTGGCGAGACGTGGTCATCCCGTGCCTTCTGATCGTGTCGAGCGGGACTGGTCCACGTCCTACGAGCAGCATCCGGGGGTGACCGCCGTATTCAAGGAGATCTACGAGGATACCGGCCGTTTCTGGGAAGCCTACGATATGTGCGAGAAACTGGTGGACGTGGAGGAGAACTTCCAGCTGTGGAGATTCCGCCACCTCAAGACCGTGGAACGGATCATCGGGTTCAAGCGCGGCACCGGCGGCTCCTCCGGCGTGGCCTTTCTTCGCGAGGCCATCGATATCCGCCTTTTCCCCGAATTAATCGACGTCCGCACCTATATAGAAGAGCCCGCCCGCTGAGGCTCATCCCGATTCCGGCGCCTCCATCTCTCCTGCCTTGTCGGCAAGGCGTCGCAGGAGACAGTCGAGCTGTCGGCGCTCCCGGTGATCCAGTACCGCGAGCAGGTCTGTTTCGAAGGCCAGGAGTTTCGGCGCAATTTCGCGGTAGATCCTCCAGCCCTCTGCGCTGAGCTCCAGGATCGACCGGCGTTTGTCTGCATCCGCTATCCGCCGGCGGATCCGGCCCGCCGCGAGAAGTCGTGATACGGCGCGGCTCACGGTCACCTTGTCCATCGCTCCACGCTCGGCCACCTCCGTTGCGTTGGAGCGTGGAAATCGACCCAGAATAGCCATGACGCGCCATTCGGAAACGCTGAGCCCGTAACGACGACTGTAGGTGCCGGACAGGATTGCGCTGACGGTATTGGACAGCACTGACAGCCGATAGGGCAGGAACGATTCCAGGTCCAGTACCGCTTGTTTCATGTTGGTGCGCTGCAGCTTGTTGTGCGGGAGGCTCCGGATCTATAATAGTTACAAATGAAACTAATTCAACTGCGGGGCCCGGACGGGCCCTGTCTACGTCGGGAGAACAAGCATGAGTGGGACGCATGCCAATCCGCTGGGTATCGATGGTTTTGACTTTGTCGAATTCGCCGCGCCCGATTCGGCGCTGCTGCACGACCTCTTCCCGCGGCTGGGTTTCATCCCC